>WRBU01000257.1 GCA_009784355.1 Defluviitaleaceae bacterium | reverse complement strand
CGTTTTATGAATGGCTTGAAAAATGCCGGCATCAACATCAACCGCAAAATGCTTTCTGAAATGGCAATACACGATGCCCCAGCCTTCACAGCTTTGGTGGAAACTGCAAAAGCGGCGGTTTAAATATAAAAAATAAAATCCCTTTGGAGCTTGTCCTTCAAAGGGATTTTTTAATTGTTATCCTTTATTAATCTTGTTATTTTGAATTTGTTGCGCCAAACTGATAGCACTTGATACTTTAAGCATATATTGAGAGCTTGAAGCAATTATTGTCAGCCATTCTCCATCAGCATTAACTCCTGTTATTTGACTATAATTAAGGTGGAAATTTGATGTTTTAACGCCGTGATCCATATCGAACACACTTTTTCCTATTGCGCCAACATACCCCCTTCCATTCACGTAGTCAGCAGTAATATTTATTTCTGAGTTACTTTTTGCACTAGATGCTCTTGACACCGCATAAATTATGTATGCTAGGAACATGATGCCTCCAATGATTGCAACACCAATAAAGATTGGCTGTAAAGCATCAGCATTTGCTATAATCATGCTTTTCACCTCCTCGCAATCTAATTTTAGATAATTCATTTTAACCTGTTACAGGTTAAAAGTCAATACCCTATTTCAGATTGTCTTACAATAGCTGTGAGGTGATTTGATGTATAGGCGTATACGGGATTTGCGGGAAGATAAGGATTTGAAACAGCGGGAAATGGCGACAATTTTAGACATGTCGCAAACGGGATATTCAAAATATGAAACAGGCGAAAACGACCTACCTACAGCAATTTTGAAAAAGTTGGCTATGTTTCACAAGGTGAGCGTAGATTATATTTTGGAATTAACGGATGACCCGAAGCCGCTTATGAGGCGGTAAGAATTTGCATGAAAATGTTTACGATGCGTAATTGTAGGGGCGGCTTGTAGCCGCCCGTTTTATTATGACTGAGATGTATGCGTTGCAAGCAATGGGTTTCTACTGGAGGCAAAATGCCGCCCCTACAAATTAGCTTCGATATACTATTGAATATCGATTAGCTTACAAGTTTTTATAAACTTTGATGCTGTGTAGCTTTGTATCTTGTGGGCCTTGGAAGTTCATTGAATATTCGTGCATCATTTTAATGTGGTCAAATGTGTTTGTGCAAATTCGTTCACCGGGGGCTATTATTGGTATGCCGGGGGGATAGGACATTGCGGCTTCGGCACAAACCCTGCCAAAAGACTGATTAAAGGGGATTACTTCTGTTTCATGTCCGCCAAAATAGGCTTCACGGGGGGTTAGTACCATTTTTGGAAATGGGGGCTTTGATTTTGGATGCGGAATGTGTCCGCCTTTGCTGTAAGTCGAAAAGACTGATTTTGCGGCATTTATTAGCTTGTCAACAGTTTCTTTGGTGTCGCCGATGGTGATTAATGCAAGCACGCCAAAGAAAAAGGACATTTCCAGCTCAATATTATGGGGCGCACGGCGCAAGTCTTGCATTAGCTGGCGGCCTATTATGCCGCACTCTTTGCTTGAAATAACCAATTTTGTGGGGTCAAAGCCATCAATGCTCATAACCTTGCAGCCGCCGACTTTATTTAGCTCTTGGCGGGCGTAATTTGCAAGCTGGATAGTGCGGCGCACGTGCTCTTGCCCGTTTAACGCCATTTCCCGCCTTGCCGTGTCCAATGATGCCAGCAAAATATAGGATGGGGATGTGGTTTGCAAATATGCGAGTAATTCTCTTATTTTGTGATGCTGCAACGGTTTTTCGCCGCGGACTTCCCGCTCGCCGTCCCGCACCAAAAGGGTGGAGGACTGGGTAAAAGATCCCGACATTTTGTGAGTGGAAATTGCAGACATATCGCAGCCAGCTTCCATTGCAGAAAGCGGTAAAGAGCCTTTTTCACCAAAATATAAATGCCCGCCATGTGCTTCATCCGCTAAAACAAGGACATCACGCCTACGGCAGACTTCCACAATTTTTATAAGCTCGGACACGACACCAAAATACGTGGGGTTTACAACAAAAACAGCCTTAATTTCGGGGTCGGCATCAAGTGCCGCCTCTACATCTGCCGCCTTTATCCCAAAAGCAAAATCCCATTCGCCGCTATGCTCTGGCTCTATATAAACAGGCACAGCCCCTGTAAAAATTAGACCAGCCAGCACCGATTTGTGTACATTGCGGGGGACTAAAATTTTGTCATTTGGCTTGCAAACGGCCATTATCATTGCCTGCACCCCGCCTGACGTGCCATTGATGAGAAAATACGCCGCATCTGCGCCGTGGGCGTCTGCCGCCAGCTCCTCCGCCAACTTAAAAGGGCCTCGGGGGTCGTGGAAGTGGTCAAGGTCGCTGGTTAAGGTAAGGTCAATGTCAAGCACATTTTGCCCGATGAAATCACGAAAAGCAGGGTCGCAAAACCTACCCTGCTTGTGGGCTGGAACATGCATTGGCACAATGCCGTCTGTATTATATTTCAACAATGCTTCAAAAATGGGGGCTTTTGTG
>WRBU01000256.1 GCA_009784355.1 Defluviitaleaceae bacterium | reverse complement strand
GGATATTGCCCAACTTACGTACCTTTTTGCACCCATGCTATTATAGAGGAGCTGTCGGGCGTTAGTACAAGGGTGCAAGACCCATTTATACCATCAATGCTGGGCACTACTTACAACACCCTGTTGCCGCATCAAAAAGATAGAATCGATAAAATAAAGCATTTTCACAATCTATAAACCTATTTTGTGTATGAAACCACTTGATTTTTTGAACCCTTTTCCATATGCAGCATCACGGGGCCTTCTATATATATGCCGTCAAGCATAACAAAGCGGGTGCAAAGAATATTGTCATCAAGCCGTTGCATATTCATTGGGTCGTAGCCTGTCAATGTAGCATTTATCTTTGTTTCAGATGTATGCTTTTTCAAAAAATCATCAAAAATTTTGCGTAATTTGAGCTTGTATTCTCTAATCGCCGTTTCTACGGCGGTTTTGTTTTTTGGCACAAAGTCGAAAAGCGGGCGGATGTCTGATAGATGGTGGTGAAAATTTATACCCAATGTTTTTAACGCAAGACACAGCAAAGCCCCGCTGGAATAAGCCCACAACCGTGGCTTTAACAGCATGTCGGGGCTTCGTAATACATCCATGCGGCGGCTTACATCCTCCACAAATTTTGCACGGTTTAGCTGGTTTAATGTCATTAAACCAGCATATTCTGCCATACCCTCAATGGTTTCCGCCATCATTTCTTGGGTAAAAATATCATTCCCAATTATTCGCCGCCTAGCATTGCGCAAAGCTACAAACTGTACCAAGTCTTCATGCGTACCATCGGAGAAAGCTCGCATCAAATAATGCATTTCTGCAATTTTAAGGTTTGCGTTATCAATATCATAATAAGGGTAGTTTAAAAATGCCAGTTCATCAACCCATCGCCTATCGCCCTGCTGTTTTTGCAACGCATGAAACATTTCGTGAACAATACCAGATACAAGACGCTCGACATCAACTTCACCATCATTTTGACTTGTGATCTCCCAAATAGCGAGGAACTTGCCTTCAAATTCTATTGCCGTATTACCCAAAAAACGCTCATCCCACTGCAAAGTTTTGTCCGTCATATAGATGCTTTGTTTGTCAAACAAAGCAAAATCAAAAGGCGAAAACCCCGCCCAAATGCCTTCAAAATCCACTGCCCCAAGCAGTTTTGATACCTCATCATACAGTTTCTTCACAAAACCACCTCATAACAATATTACCACAGAAACATCCTTAATTAAAGTATCAAAAAATATTAAAATTTAACAAATATTTTGTTGATAAATTTTTCTGCATGTGATATAATTTGCACAAAGTGAGCCCTTGAACTTTAATTATATTCAGGAGGTGTTTCAGAACTTCCTTGTAGGTCTATATGTGAGAAGGTACTAAAATCATGAAGAATAAATTTTGGTGGTTATTTTCTGTAATTACAGGATTAGCCTTGGGAGCAATCGCAGTTATAACAGGATTTATGCCCTCTTTGACACGTGAAGTTCTCGTGGATTATAGTCACGAACATTATCCATACGCAATAATTTTCAGCAGTCAAATCCATGTATCTGTTATACCTGCAATAATGACAGTTTTCGGCAATCTTCTCATGAGTACGCCCATGGCTGGCTTGGTTTTTGGATGGTTGTTTAGAGAGAATCTTAAAAAGAGTTTTTTTGCCTGCCTTTTGGCGATGTCTACTGCTTTTATAGCGTTTTATGGCACAATTATTATGCTCACGTATGTTTTTAACATTAGTAGCGTTCACCAAGCCCTTCCTCTTGATTTTCGTTTCCTTATAGATACGTGGACACCGCGGCATTTGCTCTATTTGGGATGGAGCAATGTGCCGGAATTGTCTAATTTAATCGGCAATGCAATCGGCTATACAATTATATCTTCAATAGTTGCAGCAGTTATTTCCGCATATTCAAACATAACAAACCAATTCAAAAGCTGGTGGAAAGTAGTTGTAATTTTCATTATTGCATACGCCGCAATGCTTGCATATATTTACAATGCTCGCTTTTGGCTGATAGACCACACTATGCTATACTCAACACATTATAATCCATCCATTTCTTTGCCTTTTATCCGCTCCACAGCAGAATTTGAACTCACTATCATATTTACAATAATAATTTTCGTTCTTGGTTTAGTGAGTGCGTTAAAACAACTAAAACACAAAACCTCCTCTGCTAAAAGTTAGAGGAGGTTTTGTGTTGTTATATCCGTCCAAGCTGCTGCTCTACGGCTTCTTTTTTAAATTGGTTAGTATAAAGGTTGTGGTAATGACCTTTTTGCGCAAGCAGTTCTTTGTGTGTGCCATGTTCCAAAATGCGTCCGCTGTCTATAACCAAAATGCGGTCGCAATGGCGTATGGTAGAAAGGCGGTGGGCGACAATGAAGCTGGTGCGCCCCTCAAGAATTTTAAAGATGGCTTGCTGTATTTTGCTTTCTGTTGCCGTGTCTATGGAGCTTGTGGCTTCGTCCAGCACAAATATGGCTGGGTTTTTGATGATGGCACGGGCAAAGCTGATAAGC
>WRBU01000255.1 GCA_009784355.1 Defluviitaleaceae bacterium | reverse complement strand
CTTTTTATTTTTGCAAAACACAATCTACATTGGTTTCACCTTTTTATTTTTGCAAAACACAATCTACATTGGTTTCACCTTTTTATTTTTGCAAAACACAATCTACATTGGTTTCACCTTTTTTGTTTTATTCATTGTTGAAATGGGGCTCAAAAATGGAAAGAGATATTATCAAACTAACGGTTGTTGTAATTTGCTTTATAATCGCATTTATGGGCAAAAAATCTGCGATAAACCGCAAAGACCATTTTCTTTTGGTATTGGCATTGCTGGCAACCGTTGCCGCAGATTATTTTCTGTTAATCCCTCGAAATTACGTCATCGGTGTAGCTGTATTTTGTTTCGCTCACATTTTCTATGTCCTGCGTTTTGGTGGTGCAAAAAGCTGGCGATTATTACCTCTTGCCCTGCCCCTGCCCGTCATATTACTTTTTTTAAACCACGATATTCTTATAGTGGTCGCATCAGCTTACCTTTCGCTCTTTATGCTCTCGTATTCCACAATGATACATGCAGTCCGGCACAAAAAGTACCCTCCCATCAACAATATCCTAATTTTTGCAGGTATGACATTATTTGTCCTTTGCGATATTTCCGTAGTAATCTTTAACGCAGGTATGCACGGATTTTACAACAATTTGGCAATAGAAACTTTTGCAGAACACATCATATGGCTATTTTATGCCCCCGCACAGATATGTTTAGCTATAAGCGCAAGAGAATTTACAAACAAAAAAGTGGTCATTTAGACCACTTTTTATATTTTGAGTACAATTATGCATCAACTGCTTTGCCTTTCGGAAAGAAGAAGTAAGGAATAATACAGAACACGATAAGCGCAGTATTTCGGAAATTAAAGCCGCCGTCAGAATGTGTAAAATGCTGACCGCCAAAATCTCCAAATCCATGGGATAAATAATAATTGTACAAAGTTAAATCACCAAAACTTGTAAGACCCCCAATAAAGCGAGAAGTTTCTTGAAGGTAGTTTTGATAATCACCAGTTGCAGAATATGCATCAAGCCTAAATGTCATGCGATAAATAAACGAACCGAATGCAAAAGCAAATATAGCAAGGAAGAAGATTATGAAAGTGAGCCTTTCTTTTTTCTTGCCCGCTGCGTCCTTGGTTGAAAATATTCTCGCAAGATGAAGACCAACAAAGCGGGCATTACCTGTCGCCATTGCTGTGTTGACTTGGTCCATATGGTATATTTTTCTAAAAAAGCCCAAAACAGCACCAGAAGCAAACCCTAGTAAAATAAAGGAAGTTGCAGTATTTCCAAAAGGATACTGGAAAACCAAAGTATGTAGCAAAACAGGCACAGTAAAGGTAGACCATGCGTAGAAAAACTGCGCTTTAGGATTTTTGAAAAGACCGCCTGTGTAAAGGGCTATAATTGCGCCAAGCATAAAAGCACCCCATAATATAAGGGTAAGACCAAAGGCACTCCAGTTACCAAAGGCAGCAAAAAGACCCGACCAAATAATGTTGCCCGTTTGGGGTGTAACAGGCACGCCCATATAGACGCTGTTGATGGACATTCCATTAATAAAGCCCATTACAAAAATAGACCATAGGGTTACAAAAGCAAGTTTAAAAGGCCACTTTTTGTCGTTGTTTTTATCCATGTTAACTTTCAAGGTAGTCATTAACTTTCACCTCTTATTTTTAAATAAATAGCGGCCGAAAGGCTTTTGTGTCCCTTTCGGCCGCATCTTCACGGGCAAAGCACTTACTTTGTTATAAGGTTAGATGCCCAAAAGTGTTATGTAGCTTAAAATATTAAGCTATATTTTTTACATTGAATTAGCAGCACCAAGTTACTTTACCAGTAGCAACATCATATTCGCAGCCATAAACAGGAACAGTGATGCCAGGAGCTTTTTTAAGAGCTTCTACTTGAGCTTTAACATTCATGCCAACGCCTTCTTTTTCCCAGTCAGACGCACCTTTAACGATAGGAGCGATGTCACCAAGAATACCGTCAAGCTCTGGAAGGTTGGTTACAGTTCCGCCGTGAGCGTGCATTACTGCGCCACATTGGGTATGTCCAACAACCACGATGATTTGAGAGCCAAGAACATTAGCAGCAAATTGGAAAGAACCAATAGCTTCTCTGTCTGCAAAGTTACCAGCATTTCTTACTACGAAGATATTGCCGATACCTTGGTCAAAATAAATTTCAGGAGTACAACGGCTGTCAGCGCAAGTTAAAACAGAAGCAAATGGGCTTTGTTGTGTGCCAGTTTTTGCAAGTGCCGCTGGGTAGTCGGTTGGTACAAGTCCATTAGCTACAAATCTTGCATTACCATCCTTAAGAAGCTGTAAAGCCTCGTCTGGGTTTGTTACTTTAACAGCTGGATCTTGATACTTCATGGGTAGTTCCTCCTTATGAAAAATAAATTTTTAACAAACATCTAGACAATTTTGTCTAACAAACCCATTATAACCCATTTTCTATCGCTTGTCAAGAAAAAGTTTTGCTTTTTTGAAATATATTTGAAACATTTGCTTGCATCCATATTGAACTT
>WRBU01000254.1 GCA_009784355.1 Defluviitaleaceae bacterium | reverse complement strand
TTTTTGTTGACAACGAGGTAATTTTTTGATACAATAGTAATAACCATGGTAATAAATGGCTTGACTTCATATAATGATACAAGTCATAATTGAGGGGGATGATTGACATGGACAGTTGTCTTTGCGAAACCGAGAGTGAAACATCTTAAAAACTGTGTATAAAATGCGTATTTTTGGAGGTAAAATTATGGTAAATAAAAAGTTGAGGTATTTTGTTGTGTCAATTTTTGCGGTTGCTTTAATAACTGGCTTGGTGATGCTTTCTGCTTCTAGTGACGAGGCTGTTGATGATACGCTTTCGCTGCAGATGCAAATCGATGCTCTTGAGGCTTTCATGGCTTCAACGCAGGTTTCTGCAAGAAGCGGTTCAAACAGTGATTTTACTGGGTCTATATGGGGTACACCTTTAAGCTCCAGCGGCTTTGCAGAATATGATGATATGTTTATGGTAGGCGTAACCTCTGCTGAACTAACCGTGTGCAACGAACTAAAAGAAACACTTAGTGCTGCTACTGGCATTCCTGTTGAACGAATTGTTTTTGCATTTTTTGACTACAATTCGGTTTCGTTTCCGACAGAAGCTGTGACTCGAACTTTGGAGGAAAGAATTCAAGCTAACCCACAAGGGTTACAAGGGATTTATGATGAGCTGAATAGAACAGCAGGTATTTTGCACGAAATGGGATTTTTGGAGGCTTTAGAAAATGTAGAAAGAGAATTAGAGTTTCTCCGTGGGCTGCACCCAGAGCTACTTCAACAGGAAGATGACAAACAGAGTCAAGACATTAATTTAGACAACAGATCGATAAGAAGCATTAGGATAGGCTCTCCAATTACTGTTGTTAGGCATGGTGCAAGCGGAATAGAAATTGAATTACCGCTTACAGCTGGTCATCCTGTTAATTCAAGCGGGCGTTCATTTTTTACTGCTTGCCATGGGCTTACACAAAACAATGACCTTGTAAGGCTAGGAGGGGAATACATCGGAGTAATTACATGGAACAGGTTCGAACCTGGAAACGGCATTGACGTAGCACATGTAGCTCTGTTTCCTGAAGTACATATTTTGCCGTTTATGATGCCTACTTTTGAAAACCTCACGAATTTTAGGGGTGGTCAGTTAGCTCACGGAGTAGACGCAAACTCCTTCGGTCGAGAATCTGGGATTATGATGGGAACAGCCGTTTTGTATCCAAACCACATACCTCCTAATAGTTCAGGTTTGAACCTAAATAACATGATTTTGATGAATTTTGGAGGAAGGGGACTTCCTGGTGATAGTGGCTCAGTGCTTTGGCGCGCTGGAACTGCTCACGGCACATTTTCTGCTAGGGTTATAGTAGTAGTTTTTGGACAAGCACGTGACCTAGTTGCGTTTTCGCGTGCCAACCTCTATAACTAATTCCTCATTTTAAATCTGCCGCAATTTAGCGGCAGGTTTTTTACGAAAAAAATGCAAAAATATGAAAAAAAGTGTTGACAGGGGCTTGGTATGGTGTTATAATGACCTTCTGTGTGCGACATCTAAGCGATGATGCGGGAGGTTGCTGGCGGCGTTGCAGTTGAAAAACTGCGGGTTGCGAGGTTTTTCCGTGGAGCGATTTGGGCCAATCCCGAGCGATGATTGCGGCATGTATGCTAGGTTAATTCTGCTTTTATGAAATGGTAGATGAAACACACGGCTACGTGTTTTGCAAATGTCGGAAGCCCCTTTCTTGATGAATAGGGACTTTTTTAATGTAGTCGGCACGAAGACATTTCGCAAAAAGGAGGAAGAATTAGTGTCAAACAAAATTAGAATTTGCTTAAAGGCATATGACCACAAGTTGATTGATGCATCTGTGGCGCAAATAATTGACACAGCCAAAAAAAATGGCGCAGAGGTAAAAGGGCCAATTCCAATGCCTACACGCCGTGAAGTCATCACAATATTGCGTGCTGTACACAAATACAAAGACAGCCGTGAGCAATTTGAGCAACGCACCCACAAGCGTTTAATAGACATTTTGGGTACAACGCCTAAATTAGTTGAAGCCCTAGGCAGGCTTGACTTGCCGGAAGGCGTTGGCATTACTGTAAAAACAATGTAGATTATTCATGAACCCAAACCAAAGTGAAGGGTTCCGCTGAAAGGAGAAAAGAAATAAATGTTGAAACCAAAAAAAGCAATTTTAGCTAGAAAAATTGGCATGACACAGATTTTTGCTGACAATGGCGAGCTTGTGCCTGTAACTGTTTTGGAAGCCGGCCCATGTGTGGTTGTGCAAAAAAAGACAGTAGAAAATGACGGCTACACTGCTGTTAAAGTGGGCTTTAAAGACGCAAGGGTAAACCAGCGTGGCAATGTGTACCTTAATAAGCCAGACAAAGGGCAGTTTGACAAGGCAAATGTTGCGTATAAAAAATATTTGCGTGAATTTAGACTTGAAGACTGCGACCAATTTGAAGTTGGGGCAGAAATCAAAGCAGATATTTTTGAAGTTGGCGAAAAAGTGGATGTTACGGGCACTTCAAAAGGTAAAGGCTATGCAGGTGCTATTAA
>WRBU01000253.1 GCA_009784355.1 Defluviitaleaceae bacterium | reverse complement strand
TAATTTGCTTGCTGGCTCGCAAAAAATCAGCCGCTGTCAAAATTCCTTCCACCTCATGCAGTCTTAATCGGCTTCTATATACTGCTTTTTCCGCATAAACAAATGTCTTTTGCTCCATACTTTCCACATAAAAAACATCACCAATCGGCAACAAGAGAGCTTGGTCGTCCAAATAAACCGTCAAGTCATCGGGGCTTTTGAGTATGTCAATAGCACGTGCAATCTTGCTTGTCATCGACTGCACGCTTATTACAATGCTATCTTGCTCACCTTCAGGCGGACTTTGAATAATTATACGCATAAACATCTCTCACCTTTTAAAACATTATCACAAATTTTGGTTCGTGTCAACGCCGTCATATTTTGCAGCAGCTGGGGCAATAATATAACAAAACTTTTACGAGGTGGAATATGAAAAATATTAGACTTAAAGTATCCATTTTGCTGTCGCTTCTTTTTTTGGCAACTGCCGTGCAGCCCGTTTTTGGAGCAGAGAAAAAGCTGCCCATATATTCAGTAGAAACCCCTGAAAAAGTGGTGGCAATAACCTTTGATGCGGCTTGGGGTGCGGACGACACGGATGTTTTAATAGAAATTTTAGCAGAATATGATGCCAAAGCCACTTTTTTTATTTGTGGGTATTGGGTAACAAAATTCCCCGACGCTGTACAAAAATTCCACGAAGCGGGACACGACATAGCAAACCACGGCGACACCCACGCCCACGTGGCATCTCTTAACATGGAGCAGAATATTGAAGAAATAGCCGCCGCACACACCCGTGTTCTTGGGCTTTTGGGTGTAGAAATGGACTTATACCGCCCGCCGTACGGGGAATACAACAACATTGTGCTGGAAGCGGCAAAATCCCTTAATTACCACACCATTCAATGGGATGTGGACAGCCTAGACTGGAAACGCCCAACGCCCGAAGCCATGTTTGAAAGGGTGGTAAACCACAAAGCCCTCCAAAACGGCTCTATACTCCTTTTTCACAACGACATCCCCGAAACCCCAATAGCCCTGCGCAAAATCCTTGCAGAGCTAAAAAATCGCGGATACGGCTTTGTGCCTGTTTCTGAATTAATTCATCGTGATAATTTCAAAATCGACCATACAGGACGGCAAATACCCCTTTCATAAAGCAAAAATTCCCCACATATGATGGGGATTTTTTTGCATATAAAAAAATCCAAATTTTGTCGAAAAAATGCTTGACACAGAATAATTGTTTGTGTTACAATAATGATGTATCAATTAAAAACTTATATAAGGAGATAGGATAACTATGGATAACTGGACAGACACGGAATACCTAGCCCCCATTTTTCCTCCTGTTTCTTTTACTCCTGCCGCTGAACGCAACTTATTGTCATTACCCACCAATGCAGACATGGAAAAATTAAAAGATATTCGAGTACAAAACATTTCCTCTATAGCTAACTTGTATCGCGTATCAAAGAACCCCATACCGAAAACCATAATACAATTAAAGAACATAATTGAAGTGATGCTACATGAAAGAGAGTTTGATGATTTCTTTGGAAGCAAAGAAATTGCCGCACCTGTAATAGAAAATTTGAAAAATGAAAAGTTCCTTGTTTTTCCAGACATTAAAAAGTACGCACGTGTTATCGGACATGCGGAAACATATGAAGAAACGCATGAGCTTGCATTAAGATTACTAAAAAGACTTGAAGACTTTGAAGCCGAGAAAATACATAAAGGCATAAGGGTATGCATCCACTTAAATACTATTCTTCGCTTAATCAGGTCAAAACACGAGCTTGTTGACGGCGAATTGAATGAAGAAAATACCGCTAGACTTAACGAATTGTTTAGCTTTCATAACAATCTGCTTTTTAATATCTTCAGTCCCGAGAAACAATCCGTGTACAAAGGAATAGCTTTTATCAGAAAAGGTATTTTTTTCAAAGATGATACTAATCATTGTAACCAAGTCGAAGAGGGCTTCAAAATAATAGAAGATACAGGTGAAATTGAAATCTACAATCAACTATTTGAAGAAGCCAAAAGGTTTGGACTTTACTCCGAAGATACGACCATTCCGAACCATATAGCAGAGCTTGACCGAAAAACACAAACGAAAGAGATAATGGATTACTGTCATAATTTGACAGATGCGGAATTAAGGCGTGTAAACACATTGATAAGAGATTTAGTAAAACCTGCGTTATCGTGATTATAGATGATACATACACAAAACCCCCGATTTTACGGGGGTTTAAATATTTGCTTGCTACTTCCAACGCTTCAATGTAGGCAAAAACTCTTCCAGCATCTTTTTCGCTTCTTCATCATTTGCCGCAGCCCCTGCTTCCACCACAAAAGGTACGCAACTGGCTATCATCTCTTCCAAAGTTTCGTCAGGGCTTGCAAACGCGCCGTTTGGGTAGCAGTAGTGGCAGTAGTCCTCGTTTTTTGTGCCGTCGGCATTTTTTCCATAATGCTCGTCTTCCATAGGCATACCGCAGCTTTGACAAAAAATAGTGTTTTCCATAATTTTCTCTCCTTTATGATAATAC
>WRBU01000252.1 GCA_009784355.1 Defluviitaleaceae bacterium | reverse complement strand
GGCTTCTTCCCCAAATAACTCCGACACAAAAGGCCCAGCTCCGACACAAGAAGAGTATGCTTTGGTTACTGCCAAAATATTAGTGATGGCATACGGCGGCACGCCTGCGCCAACAGCGGCAAACCCCGCCAAAGTATGGGAAGAAGTAACAAAGGGATAAATACCCATGCCTGCATCACGCAATGCACCAAGTTGACCTTCTAACAAAATACTCTTGCCGTCAGCCCAACTTTTGCGCAAAAAGGCGGCGGCATCTGCCATATGCTCTTTTACAAATGGGCGGAATTTAACAATGCGTTCGTAAACATCCATATAATGTATAGGCTCGGCATTGTACACATTTTCAAGCGTCAAATTCACCTTTTCGTAAAGGTGTTTTAAACGGTCTTTCAAATGCTCATCACAAAAAATCTCATTAAGCTGTATACATACTTTAAAGTATTTATCTGCATAAAAAGGCGCTATGCCCGCCTTTGTAGAGCCGAATTGCCTGTCGCCAAGGCGTGCTTCTTCAAGCTCGTCAAGCAAAATGTGATGAGGCAAAACAAGCGGCACGCGGGAGTCCAACATCAAATTGAATTTAAGCTCTGGCGCGCCTTCCATTACTTTGGCAATTTCTTTTTCAAGATACTCCAAATTAAGCGCGCAACCATTGCCTATTATATTAACTGTGTTTTCATTAAAAATACCACTGGGCAACTGATGCAGGGCAAACTTTCCGTATTCATTCAAAATAGTATGCCCAGCGTTTGAGCCGCCTTGAAAACGAACAACAATGTCCGCATCTGCCGCTAAAATGTCGGTTATTTTGCCCTTGCCCTCGTCGCCCCAATTTGCACCAACAATGGCTCGAACTTTGCCCTTACTATCACTCAACATGTTTTTCACTCCTAAAATCGAATAGACACAAAAGGATTATATCACACTTTTATATCTTCAGCAACAGCGTTTATATCCTTGTTTTTTATCAAAATTGGGCGAATATAGTCTTTTAAAAATTCATCCGTTTGTTCTTTGGCTCGCCCTATAAAATTCACGGGGTTTAACAATGCGGTCAGTTCCTCCAAAGTAGTGCCAAACTGCGGGTCGGCGGCAATGCGCTCCAAAAGGTCGTTTTGTTCGCCAAAATTTTTAACCCTATCCGCTACCTCCATGGAATGCCTGCGAATGGCTTCGTGCAGCTCTTGACGGTTGCCGCCCCGTTTCACACCCTCCATTAATATTACTTCTGTTGCCATAAACGGAAGTTCCTCATTTATATGTTTTAGTATCATTTTTGGGTAAATAACCATGCCGTCAGCGATGTTGATGTAAAGGTTTAAAATGCCGTCTATTGCTAAAAAGGCTTCAGGCACAGCAATGCGTTTGTTTGCAGAGTCATCCAAAGTGCGCTCTAACCACTGCGATGCCGCTGTGTTTGCCGTGTTTGCCGCAAGAGCAATGACATGACGTGAAAGGGCGTTTATTCGTTCGCAGCGCATGGGGTTTCGCTTGTACGCCATTGCAGAGCTGCCGATTTGGTTTTTTTCAAAAGGTTCTTCAATTTCTTTTAAATGTGCCAAAAGACGCATATCGTTGGCAAATTTTGACGTTGATTGGGCAAGTTGACCCAACACATTGACGAAGCGATGGTCAATTTTGCGGCTATATGTTTGTCCGCTAACGGGATAAACGGCGTTAAAGTCAAATTCTGCGGCGATAAGAGCTTCTAATTGTTTTACTTTGTTATCATCCCCATCAAAAAGCTCCAAAAAGCTGGCATGTGTGCCCGTTGTCCCCTTTGAGCCGAGGAATTTTAATGAATCAAGCACAAAGTCAATTTCTTCTATATCTAACATCAAATCATGCAACCAAAGGGTTGTCCGCTTGCCCACGGTTGTTAACTGTGCTGGCTGAAAATGGGTAAAACCAAGGGTCGGCAAGTTTTTATACTTGTCTGCAAAATCTGCCAAAAGCGACATAACCTTGATTGCTTTCGCCTTTACCAACTGCAGAGCCTGACGTTGCAAAATTAAGTCTGCATTATCTTGAATATATGCCGAAGTTGCGCCAAGATGAATGATGGGCGCGGCATTTGGGGCTTGCTCCGCAAAGGCGTGAACGTGCGCCATCACGTCGTGCCGCAATTTGCGCTCATATTCCGCCGCTACATCAAAATTTATATCGTCTACATACGCCTCAAGCTCAGCAACTTGCTCTTCGCTAATATTAAGTCCAAGCTCTTTTTGAGCTTTTGCCAAAGCCACCCAAAGCCTACGCCAAACACCAGCTCTATTTTGAGCCGAAAAAATTCTTTGCATCTCTGAGCCTGCATAGCGGCTGGAAAATGGGGAAATGTATCCGTTTTTGTCCATGTTACGACCTCTTTTCATATAAATGCAGCGATTGACGGCTTCATAAACCACCTACTGACCAAATCCATATCCCATCGGCGGTCTTTATTGTGCTATGAGCCTATATGACCTTTGTCCGCCATACGCTTTTCGCATTTTTCCATTGTTTTTGCAAAACATTCCTCAATGTCCAAATCAAGTGCGTTTGCAAGCAAAAG
>WRBU01000251.1 GCA_009784355.1 Defluviitaleaceae bacterium | reverse complement strand
CTCCATGGCAAGGATGTTTGTGCAAAAGACCTTCGCGGTGGTGCTGCTCTTGTTTTAGCAGGACTTGCGGCTCATGGTGTTACCACCGTTCACAATGCTTGTTATGTCAAGCGAGGTTATGAAAATATTGTGCAGGATTTAACTTTGCTTGGTGCGGGCATCAAAGAGATATAGACACAAAAAAGCCGTCCAAAGCGGACGGCTTAATTAACGCATTTTAGCGGTTTGCGTATCGGGTTTCAGCAATTTGCCAATTTATTACTTTAAACCAATTATCAATATATTCTGCACGGCGATTTTGACGTAATAGATAATACGCATGTTCCCAAACATCCATAATCACGACAAGTGTAAGACCAGCAGGAATTGGAGTGTCTTGATTTGGCGTTTTAAATATGGAAAGATTGCCGTCAGCATCCGACACAAGGTATGCCCAGCCAGAGCCAAAAACGGACAAGCCAGCGACTTTGTATTGCGCCAAAAACTCTTCAACGCTTCCAAAGGCTTTTTCGATAGCAACTTTTAGTTCGCCATCGGCTAATGGTGCAGCATTTGGAGCCATGCCAGCAAAGTACATGTTGTGGTTATAAACACCGCCCGCAAAATTACGGACAGGAGTTTGAATTTCTTGCGGCAATTTTTCTAAATTAAGCAATAATTCTTCCACAGTTTGACCATGAAGACTTGGGTGTCCAGCCAAAGTATTGTTGAGATTATCTACAAAAGTTTTAAGGTGCGCACCATGGTGCAACTCCATTGTACGGGTGTCGATTAATGGTTCAAGCGCATCGTGCGCATACGGCAATGGTATTAATTCAAATGGATAAGTCATACTATCCCTCCTAAAATGTGGTAAAATCTATTATACCATAAAAATTCCTAGTGCGCAAGTAGATTTTTTAAAATTCCTTAACCTCTTTTGCGATTTGGAAAAGCCACATACCAAGCAATGCTTCCGAAAAGCAATACAAGGGCTACTATCATCGTTAAAAGACTATATATACGCTCTATAATCAAAGTGAGCCAAGGAAACAACAAGAACGGAATACCCATTGCTAGCGCTATAACAATCCAAAATGCAATCAATGCAATTCTTTTTTTCGTAAACGGATGTCGTTCGTTTTGTTTGCGTCTGCGTAAACCAAGGAGGATAAACAAAGCAGCAAGCGCAATGCCTAAAACAGTCATAACTGTAAACATAACATCAAGATGTTGGAACGTCCACAACATGGAGTACGATTGGTTCAAATTTCCGTCTAGTATATCTTTAATATTTCCCGCAGGTCTGCTTTGTGTTCCATGTGCGCCTGAGAGATTGGAAAACACAGTAATGCCAATCTGCTCTTCTGGAAATAGGAATACATTTGACCCAAATCCTAGAGTAGTTCCGCCGTGTTCAACAAAACCTTGGTCTTCACTAACAATCCATCCTGCCGCATAAAAGCTACCATCTGGTTCGGCTATGCTTCGTCCTGCTTCATGCGACCTTGGAACAATAGTATGGAATATCTCGGGAATATCTGTTGCAAGCCCTAACTGAACCTCCATCCAACGTGCCATATCTCGGGTAGACGAAACAATATAGCCCGCGGGCATATAGGCATTTGCTCCTTCATTTGAAATATCACTTTGCATAGTGAAAAAAATAAATTGCGTAACATGCCCCTGCGCACGCCGACCTGTGGCTATGGCACGCTCTCGATTTGCAAAAGTGTCCATCATACCAATCGGGTGTAAAATATGTCCCACCATAAAATCTTCGTAGCTTTGCCCTGATACCGCTTCGATAACAAGCCCCAAAATATTGGTGTTTACATTTGCATATATAAATCTTTCCCCAGGCAAAGATACAAGACCTACAGCAGCCATATTCTCAACACTCTGCCGGAGTGAGCCAGTTTCTGCACCGTCATCCATTGGTAGTCCGCTAATGTGGTGCAAGAAGTGGTATAGCCTTACTTCTTGCATATCCACAGGCTGTCCGCTGTATTCAAGAGCAAGCCACGGCAAGTGGTCTGCAACGGAGTCGTCTAAAGATAACAAACCTCGTTCTTCTAAATACAGAATGCCCAAAGAAGTAAATGCCTTGGTGCTAGAGCCAATATCCCATAATGTATTTTCATCAGCAAGTGTTCCCGTTTCACGGTTTGCAACGCCTGTTGAGAAAAAATATGTTTCATCTCCTACAACAACTGCAACGGAAATACCTGGTGTTCTGGAAATGCGCCGAGCTTCTTCGATAAATGATTGAATTGCCAAATGTTGTTCGTTTGATACAAGCGTGGCATAAGTTGGCAAACTTACACCCACAACCAATAAAATCACTAAAAGTGATGATATAATTCTTTTTATCATAAATACCTCCATTATTTTGTCTTTCACAGCAAAACTCTACCGTCACCAATCATTTTTGTAGCACCCTTTTTATCAAAATACTCCAAAATTGCCATTGCAAATTTTCGGCTAGTGTCCAAATTATCTCTATAATCTTTTGTAAGAACCAACTCATTTTCCGTAGCCATTCGTTTGAAAGTTTCTAGGGCTTTTTCCACAAAATCTTTATGCATATGAATTTGAGGGGTTAGCGCAATCAAAGTG
>WRBU01000250.1 GCA_009784355.1 Defluviitaleaceae bacterium | reverse complement strand
CCTAGGTTTTTACGCCTAGGTTTTTACGCCTAGGTTTTTACGCCTAGGTTTTTACGCCTAGGTTTTTACGCCTAGGTTTTTACGCCTAGGTTTTTACGCCTAGGTTTTTACGCCTAGGTTTTTTGTAGAATTATATCATGCTTTTCATAATATGTCAACAGTTTTTAGTAATATAGTGTATCATAGGCTTCTGTTATCAAATGGCGCATAAACGTGTTGACTGACAAGAAGTAAATCAGAAGTCCCGCAATATCTTTTATAGATGTGATTATAGGTGCGGAGCCCGCCGCTTGGTCTAACTTTAACTTTAACAATGCCCAAGGCACCAAAAAGCCCAAAAATGCTGCGAGAGTCATTGTAAATGCTACTGACACGCCAACCGCCAAACCGAGCTCCGGCATTCCTTGCCAAATAAAGGCAATTAATCCAGCCAAAGCACCAACAAACAAGCCCATGCTTAACCCGATGCCTGTTTCTTTGCTAATGTGTTTAAAAAACTGCTTTGTGTCTATATGCCCCAAAACAACACCACGAGCAAAAACTGTGGAAGATTGTGTGCCGACATTACCTCCCATGTCCATAATTAAAGGGATAAAGAAGGCAACAACAATAATGGACTCTAAAACGTCTTCAATATTTGCAATAAGTCCGCCTGCTATCATCGCCGCAACAAGAGTTATTAGCAAAAAAGGCATACGTACACGCCAAATTTTTAGCATACTGCCTTTTACCAAAATTTCACTGCGGTCAACCTCGCCGCCTTTTGCACCAACAAGACCGGCTTGGTCCATTATATCTTCCGTGGCTTCTTCTTCCAAAATGTCGATGGCATCGTCTATTGTAACAATACCAACCATGCGCCCCTCTCTGTCTACAACGGGGATGGCAAGAAGGTCTAAATCCTGCATTATATGGGCGACATCTTCTTGGTCGTCATCCGTATGGACGCTTGTTGCACGATGCATTATGTCTTCAATTTTTTCGTGAGGTTCGGCACAAATTAGTTCTTTTAAAGACAAAACGCCTTCTAGCATACGAGCATTATCAGTAACATACAGCGTATAAACGGACTCTTTATCGGAAGCCTGCCTGCGCACTTTTTCAAGGGCTTGTTCCGCTGTCATTTCACGGCGCAATGATATAAACTCGGTGGTCATTATACGCCCTGCGGTTTCGTCCTCGTATCCCATCAAAACATTTGTCGCTTCACGCTCTTCGGCAGAAAGCAAATTCAGCAGCCGTTTTGCAACACCTGCAGGCATTTCGTCAAGCAAGCGCACCCTGTCATCGGGTGCCATTTCGTTTATCAATTCTGCTGTGCCCTCGTCAGTAAAAGAATGCAGCAAATTTTGCTGTAAGTCTGTGTCCAACTGCTCAAAAACCGATAAAGCGGTATCTTTTGCCAAAAGTCTAAATGCTATTACTTGCTCCTCGGCAGAGGCCTCGTAAAATATTTGTAAAATCTCCATTTCCTCTGCCTCGGCAAGAAGACTCTTTAAATTCCCTAATTCTCTGTTCCTTATAAGTTCTAAAATATTTGCAATAAATGCATTGTGCTCCATGTTGGCACCTCCTAAAAAATGTGTCGTCAAAATAAATATCTATAACTCCTACTACTATCGCTGTCCATAGTATCCCCCCTTACTTGTTGCCGCATACTTTGCCGTTTGTATCTTGCAAAACAAAAAGGCGACCGCCAAAAGGTCGCCAAAATTAATCCACATAAAAACGCCGTGAGTGCGTACGCACACAAGCATGGAAAAGCAACCCCTCGTACGAGCTTTAGCACTAAACGACGTAGACCTTACAAAATACACTTTGTTTTGCTTGGTAGCTACATTTAGCAATGCCTTAATCCGACAATGCCTGTTATACCCCGTGGCGTCTCTCGACATTTAGGGGCAGCAGCCTGTGTTCGTTTAGAAGCCTCACCTAACAAGTTCAAAATATACACCTATTATATTCCATTTTATTTGATGTGTCAACACTTTTTTTCGTATAGATGCGGACAATTCGCATTGACAAAATCGTAGGGGCGGCATTTTGCCGCCTGTTGGAGCTAATGCTTTGCCAAATTCGACTTCAAGACGAAAGCGTGGCGGGCGGCAGAATGCCGCCCCTACGAGAGCCCGTTGCCGTAAATTTCAATAGGTTTGATTGTCCACTCCCTTTCTTATCGCTTGACGGTCGCTGTGTAATGTGATATATTATTATGCGGCGGCATAGCTTTGGTGGTGCGGCGAAAATTTTGAAAGGGGGTAGATTTAATGGGAACGATTAAAACAATAAAACTATGGAGGGCTTTCTCTATTTGATGATTAGCCCTCGCGAAAGGGTATGATTGAATATGAAAGATATTTTGCAGGGAATTTTTGATACATGGATTAGTGAAGAAGTCGAGGATTTTTCTGGCGTGCTATCAGTGGCAGGGGATGACGGCGTTATATACAGTAAAGCCGTCGGGCATAGGAATATAGCGGAAGAACTGCCTAATACGCTTGATACAGCCTTTGCCATTGCAAGCGGTACAAAGCTGTTTACAGGGCTCGCAGTCTGCAAACTTATTAATGAAGGCAAGTTGTCGCTTGATGCCAAGCTATG
>WRBU01000249.1 GCA_009784355.1 Defluviitaleaceae bacterium | reverse complement strand
TTAGGTGCGGCAATAAGTTCTTTTTCCGCACCACCATTAGTGAATGTCAAGAGATAATAACCAAAAGCACCGCCATACTCTATATTATAGTGAACGATAACCCTTCTTTCGCTGTCTGCAAAAAATGACGGCGACCTGTTAAGGTGGATTACTGGCACATACTCCCCCTCCACAAAGCGATACACCCTAGGCGAAGCAGGGCCGCCAAAGCCAAGACCAGCGATATAAACAAGAATTGTCGGTATTCCATCACCATCAAAGTCATAAAGTGAAAAACCAAGAGGCACAGTCGAGTGCTCAAAATACGACGGGGGCTCTATTTGCTCCCCATAGCGGTTAAACCACGCGCCATACAACATTTCGTACGAAGCCAATGCCCCAGAATCCCTGCTAAAGCCAAAGTCAAAAATGGTGTGCAATGGGTACAAAAAGTCCTCTATCGCCTGCGTTACATCGGCATTCCAAAGATTATTTGACGCATGGTTGTAATCAGATGCGTTAGAGCTATTGTCAGCAATGACGCTACCTTCCGTTGTGCAACCGACAGAGAGCATAATCGCACCTAAAATTAAAATTATAAATAGTTTTTTATTCAACGCCTTTTTTTCTTCCTCTCTCTAAAGTGCTGCATCCACGCAAGTCCCACCATGATAGCAAAAATTAGCGAGCTCGTTCCCCAACTGAGCAAATAATCAGCACCAGTGCGTGGCTCAAAAACTTGCCCAAGTATCCAAGTGATGCCCAAAACAAAGCCCACGAGAAAAGTATAAATCAAAATATATTTGACCCATAACTTGATTTTGAGATGGTTAAAAATAAACAGTGCAATTATGCAGATTATTATGGTTGACAAATTGCGCAGAATTGTCTCGTGGGAAATATCGATGTTTCCACGTATAAAAGACAGTGTGATGTCAAAAATTGTTACAGCTGTAAAAACTTGGCTGCTCATCACAAAAGCACCCTTGAGGAATTTAAACCAATAAGATTTCCCCATGGCTATGCTTCATCCAGCATTTTCAACACATGGTTCGGCAAAGCAAAAGAGCCAAGATGCAGGGTGGTATTGTAATACATGGTGTTTAGCGAAAGTGCTTTCCACTGCTCTCTTTGCATATCACGGGTTGGATGCAAGGTTTTTGAACCAAAGCCAAAAAGCCAATGCCCTCCAGGGTATGTTGGAACATGGGCTTGATACGCCCTTGCTATTGGGAAGCTGCCTTTTATGCGGCTAAACGCCCTTTGCATGGATGCAATATCTTGGGCGTAAAACGCACCGCCAAGCTGGTTAACCATTATGCCGCGCTCTGTGAGGGCATTGTAGCAGTTGCCATAAAATTCTTTGGTAAAAAGCCCTTCGCCCGGCCCTATTGGGTCTGTAGAGTCCACCACTATAAGGTCATAAGCATTTGTGTGTTTGCGTACAAAGCGTAGCCCGTCTTCATAGTAAAGGTTAAGCCTTGGGTCGTCCAAACGGCTTGCAGTAAATGGTAGATGCTCACGAGCAGCATCAACTACCATTTTGTCAATTTCCACCATATCCATGCGCTTTATGCCGTCGTACCTTGCAAGCTCCCTCACCATGCCACCGTCGCCCGCACCAATTATTAATACATTTTCAATATTAGGATTGACCGCCATTGGAACATGGGCAAGCATGTCGTGATACACAAATTCATCTTGCTCAGTAAGCATTGTAAAGCCGTCCATTATCAAAATGCGCCCGAATTCCGTAGTTTCGTAAATGTCAATGCGCTGAAAGTCACTTTGACCGTGAAAAAGCTGTTTTTCTAGCTTAATATCCAGCTTTACTGCTGGTGTGTGAATTTCTGAAAACCACAATTCCATTGTAACCCCTCCTCAATATTACTGTTGGCTATTCCATTTTTCGTTAAACTCGCTGGCAGTAATTCCGTAATGAATTTCGTTCCAGTATTTGCCTTTATGATAGATGTTTTCTCTTCTAGTGCCTTCGTACTTGCAGCCGAGTTTTTTCATCATTGTTTCAGAGGCGATATTGCCTTCGACAACAAAAGTATTGTATTTGTGCAAGCGTCTTTCGTTAAAAGCGTAATTTAAAATAATTTTCATTGTAAAAAAGCCGTAGCCTTTTCCTCTGGAATTTCGGTCTACCACAATACCGATGCCAAAAGTTCCGTTTCTTTCATCAATAGAATTTAGATACGCACCACCGACTTTTTTGCCATCAAGAGTTTCGGTTGTGAATGCGAAGTTTCTGCTTTTTTCTGTATTTTCAATAAAATTGCACCAATGCTCTTTAGCATTTTCTTCATTTCCAGGCAGTTCTATTTCGTTGTCTAGAAAAAAGCGTGCATCGCTGTCAAAATAATTATAGTAAAACATATCCCAATCATCCGCTGTTGCGCGCCTTAACCTTACCTTTTCGTTTTGCCAAAAATAATTTGAATAATCAATTTCCATACAAAATTCCTTTCATGCCAATTTCACTTTTAGAACCAGCGGTCAATAAGCTATCGCATGGCTTCCAAGTCCGCACAATCCATTATTGACTGCTGGTTCTAAATTATTTCAAACGTAAACACAACGGGGCTCTCAATATTTTCACTTAAAGGTGATATATCTACCGATTTAATCCTGAG
>WRBU01000248.1 GCA_009784355.1 Defluviitaleaceae bacterium | reverse complement strand
TGGTAGGATTAATTTATGGATAAATTATTTGGAAATTTAGAAGAAATGATTGGCAATACGCCCTTGTTTGCCATCAAAAATTTTGCAAAGCAAAAAGGTGCGTCTGCTGCAATTTTTGGCAAATTGGAGAGCAAAAACCCTGCCGGCAGCGTTAAAGACCGCCTTGCGCTTGCACTTATTTTGGATGGGGAAAAACGTGGTGTGGTCAATAATAACGCTGTTATTATTGAAGCTACCAGCGGCAACACAGGCATTGGCTTGGCTGCATTGGCGGCAAGCCGTGGGTATCGTTGTATTTTAACCATGCCCGAAACAATGACCATGGAGCGGCGCAAGCTACTCTCTCTTTTTGGTGCGGAAATTGTGCTAACGCCCGGCAAAGATGGCATGAAAGGCTCTATTGCAAAAGCAAAGGAGCTGGAAGCAAGCATCCCCGGCGGCGTTATTTTGGGGCAATTTGATAACCCAGCCAACCCTGCTTTTCACTATGCTACAACAGGGCCTGAGATTTGGGAGCAAACGGATGGTAAAATTGACATTTTTGTATCTGGAGCTGGCACGGGCGGTACAATAACAGGAGCTGGCAAGTTTTTGCGTGAGCAAAACCCCGATATTTATATCGCCGTGGTAGAGGCGGCATCAAGTCCCGTTTTATCGGGCGGAAGCCCTGCCCCCCACAAAATTCAAGGCATTAGCCCGGGCTTTGTCCCTGCTGTGCTTGACACAACGATTTATAATGAAATTATTCAAGTAAAGGATGATGATGCACTTGAAATAAGCCGTGAGCTTGCAAAAACTGACGGGCTTTTGTGCGGAACATCTTCTGGAGCGGCTGTTTGGGCAGCTTTACAACTAGCTTTGCGCAAAGAAAATGCTGGCAAAAATATTGTTGCCATTATCCCCGATACGGGAGAAAGGTATTTATCGACTTATGAAACCTCTGATTAGATTTATACGTGAGCAAGACCCTGCGATACGCCGTAATATTGAGGTATTTTTGTATCAAGGCTTGTGGGCGGTAACTATACACCGCCTTTCACACAGATTATACAAATGGCGGCTTTTTTTGCTGTCTAGGATTGTATCGCAAATAGCACGCTTTTTTACGGGAATAGAAATTCATCCAGGGGCAAAGCTATCAAAAACTGTGTTTATAGACCACGGCAGCGGCGTTGTTATTGGCGAAACTTGCGAAATTGGCGAACGTGTGGTAATTTATCAAGGGGTTACCCTTGGCGGAACAGGAAAGGACACGGGCAAACGCCACCCAAATATTGGCAACAATGTAATGATAGGGGCATCTTCTTCCATTCTTGGACCTATAACCATTGGTGATAATAGCAAAATAGGCGCAAATTCTGTTGTGCTTAAAGATGTACCTGCAAACAGCACCATTGTTGGCGAAAGGGCTAGGTGTATCGGACACGAAATTTCCCTCACTAATGAGATAAAGTCGTTAAGACAGCGTATAGCCCAGCTGGAAAAGAAATTAGCAGCCACTGGAATATAATGCTAAAAATGGAGGATATTGCATGAAACGATTTAAAAAAACCGCCATCAGTACACTTTTGGTATTTCTTATGCTATTTACGTTTGCAACTCCTTTTTCAGCAGAAACCCTGCCTTTTCCTGACGCAGTTTGGCCGATACTTAATGCATATGTAGGTGCATTAAACGAAAATGACTCTGCTGGCATTGTAACTCACGGCAGGAGACTCATTGAGTTTTGGCTGGACGGCGAAACATCTGAGGTAAGAGCAGAGCAATGGGGGCAAAACCCCGTGCGCTATCAACACCGTATAAACGGCGTATATGTTGCGGCATTGAATTTGGCAAGGCATTACAGATATTTAGGGGATGCCCCCCAAATACCCTTTGGGCAAACCGAACGGCTCTTGCTATGCTGGATGCCTATTTTGACCTTTTGCGCTACATTGAACCAAGCAGCGACCCATTGGACAGATATTTTACCCGAATTATGCTGCAAAACACAATAACCACATTGGATGTCAATATGGCTGTATTTGCGGAGCTTCGTGACGGCACAGGGGCAAGGTCTTATACGGGAGCATTGCACGAGCCGCAAGTCGGGGTTCTTTTTGGCGAACCTTTTGGGGACTCATTGATAACTGACGGAGAAAGGCAACCCAGCGCAATCACCATCTATGTTTCCTTTGAACACGAGAGCCTACCGCAACGTGTCCACGTAGATTTGCACACAAATTATACAATGCATGGATATAATCTTGCGGATTATTCGATGATACAAATTGCGTGGAATTTTATTTATGAGGGCAATTCGCTTGCGGGTGTTTTAAACCAGCGGGCAATGATAACGGAAGCTGCAAGGTATTTAGGCGGGCTTGATGCACCTATTTTATTACGTGTTGGTGCGGAAATGAACGAATGGCCAATTCCTGCAGACCCTGCCGAATTTGTCGCTGCTTTTCGCTTTATAGCGGGCATTATGCGTGAATATGCGCCAAATGTAGCAATGGTTTATGCTGTAAATTCGGTTTCTGCTATTGGACTTGACTGGATGATGTTTTATCCTGGGGAAGAATATGTGGATTGGGTTGGAATTTCTCTTTATACCACCCGTTACTTCCTTGGTAACCCCGACACAAC
>WRBU01000247.1 GCA_009784355.1 Defluviitaleaceae bacterium | reverse complement strand
TGCCGCCAATAAGCGAAACAACAATAGGTGCACGAAACGATGCAAAACCTTGCTCGGAGAAGTTAAGAAGTGCTGGGAGGAATATCAGCGCAACAAACAATAAAATTCCTAATATAGGCAAAATTGCACCTTCAGTCTTCACAATAGGTTGAGGCTTGCCAAGGTCAAAGCCTTTTTTGTTAAAAAACATACCGCCGCAAACGCCAGCTATAAAACCTCCCAAGCCAATGAGTGCGTTAAGGTCACCTCTTGCTAACCTCAATAACATTGTGGTTGGACATCCAATGAAGATAAAAGCCCCTATCATCATTGCCATTCCTAAAACAAAACGCGTTAGAGGAGCAGAGCCGCCTCTTGGCTTAAATTCTTTCCGAATTAATGAAACAATTAGTACACCAAATAATAGTGCTGGTATTTCTGGGCGCATATACTGCCCATTTGCAAAGCTATGAAATCCCAGAGACCCCGAGATGTCACGAAGGAATCAAGCCGTGCAAAAACCTAAATAAAACGGGTTGCCAAACTGCGCCAAAACCGCAAGCACAAGCCCAATAGCCGCCCCAAAAAGCGGCAAAGCCATCTTTTTCATCTTCATAGCCAATCACCTCCTTCAAATAATTACAAAATACATTATACTTTAAATAAAAAACACTTGCAATATTTATTATTAATGTGTATAATGTTATCTATCAATATTTTTGATAATACGGAGGCAAGCACAAGACATGAGAGTTTATGCAGATAATAGCACCACGTCTTTTCCAAAGGCAAAAGGGGTTTCTGCCGCAATGACATCATTTTTGGACGCAACACCAGCAAATATAAACCGCGGCAGTTACACAGCAGCATATGACGTAGGAATGGATGTTTTGAAAGTTCGCCAACTCTTATGCCAGCTCTTCAGTTTTGACCAGCCAAAAAATGTTGTTTTCACCCCAGGCATTACATATTCTTTAAACATGATTTTGAAAGGCTTTCTGCAAAATGGCGACCATGTTATAACATCATCCATGGAGCATAACGGGCTTATGCGCCCATTGCACGACCTTACAAAAAACGGTGTGACATACGACATTATCCAAGCAAACACCGAGGGCATCTTCGACTCCAAAGATATTGCCAAAATGATAAAGCACAACACTAAAATGGTTGTAATGACCCATGCTTCCAATGTTTGCGGCACATTGTTGCCAATAACTGAAATTGGGAAAATTTGCAAAGAATATGACATAAAATTTGTACTGGATTCCGCTCAAACAGCGGGTAGCCTATCCATCAACATGGAATATATAGATGCGTTGTGCTTTACTGCCCACAAGGGGCTTTTGGCTTCCCCCGGCCTTGGTGGTTTTCTTATTAAAAGCGACTTCGCAAAACTCGTAAACCCAATAATAACAGGCGGCACAGGCTCTGCTTCGCATGAATTAGAACACCCAACTTCCATGCCGGACAAATTTGAAACAGGCACGCTAAATATTCCTGCAATTATAGGCTTAAAAACAGCTTTGGAGTATATCTTATCATTTAAGCAAGGCGAATTGTCGGGTATTAAAATGTCTTTAACATCAGAATTTTTACGACAGCTTGAAAATATAAAAGGATTACGTATTGTGGGCAAAAAAAATACCACAGAACGTGTTGCAGTGGTATCCTTAGATTTCGTGGATAGGGATAATTCCGATGTTTCCACTATTTTGGATGAAAAATTTGGAATAATGACTCGTTGCGGGTTGCATTGTTCGCCCATGTCACACAAGACTCTTGGAACTTACCCTCAAGGAACAGTCCGCTTTTCGTTTAGCCATTTTAATACAATGGAAGAAATCGACTATATTGTAAGGAGCATAAAATGGATTTTAAACAATTAGATGCATTTGTTAAGGTTGTAGAATTGCGTAGCTTTTCAAAGGCAGCAGACGCAATTTTTCTTTCACAACCCTCTGTAAGCAATTATATAAAACTGCTTGAAGCGGAGCTTGGCGCAGAGCTTATAAACCGCCATTCAAAGGATATTTCATTAACCTATGCGGGTAATATTTTTTATGAAAAAGCAAAGGAGTTGCTCGCCTTAAAGCAAGGTACTCAAAACCAAATCAAAAGCCTTTCCAGCGATTTTAAGGGGCATATAAGCATTTTAGCATCCAGCGTGCCTTCCCAATATATTTTGCCCCAAGTTCTCGCTGACTTTAATAAGACTTATCCCGATATTTGGTTTAGTACACGCCAAGTTGAAGCACAAAAGGTCGTAAACGGCATAGAATTAGACCTTGCGGAAATTGGGTTTTGCGGCGGCATTGTTCCAAGCGACAAATGTGATTTTTTTGAATTTGCCAAAGAGCAGATGGTGCTAATTGCGCCAAAGCAAGATGGCTTTTGTGATAAAACACATTATAGTCTAGACGAACTGTTGCACAACAACAATTTTGTAGGACGAGAAAATGGCTCTGGCACAAAAAACGAATACGATAACTATTTAGCATCTCTTGGCATAAACATTCAAAAAATTAACATAATCGCTAGTTTTGATAATACTCAAAGCATAATCAATGCCGTAATTAACGGTCTTGGCATTGCTATTGTGTCCGAATTTGCGGCAAAAAACTACGTAGAAAAACAAATTGTCCGTTG
>WRBU01000246.1 GCA_009784355.1 Defluviitaleaceae bacterium | reverse complement strand
TCTTCTTCCTCACCCAAAACCAAACGGGCAGACACAATTTCTTCCATTTGGAAACGATAAAATTCTAGTTGTGATTTATCGCCGTCGTCAAGCCCAGAAAGTTTATTTATTGACTTTTGCAATGCTTTATAATGCTCAATATGCCCAAGAAGGGCGGCTTTAGGTTCTTCCAAATTATTTTGGCAAAATCGGTCTAAAAGCGGGAGATGCTTTGCGGAGTCGAGCAATGATTGATGCTCATGCTGCCCATGTATATCTATTAATAAAGCCGCAATATCCCTAACCATACTTGTTGTGACTGTTTTTCCGTTTATTTTACAGGTATTTTTGCCTGCCGTTGTGTACGTGCGCAAAATTAATATAGCATTGTCTTCTCCAATATTGATTCCAGCCTCATTAATAACAGAAACAACCCCTTTGTCTTCCACAACAAAAAGAGCCTCAACGGTTGCCGAATCAGCACCCTTGCGTACAAAACTGCTCTTATCAACACGACCTCCAAGCACAAAATTAATCGAGTCAATAAGAATTGACTTTCCTGCACCGGTTTCACCTGTTAAAATATTAAGTCCTGCACCAAATTCAATGCTAACTTCCTCAATTAGGGCAACATTTTGCACCCTCAAAAATTCCAGCATAGCCATCACCTTATATCAATTTCTTGATTTTATCCCTAAAAACTTCATAAAAGCTCAGATTGTGCGTTTTTACTATGTTTGTAACCAGCGGTGAATATTTTATTGTTACTTGAATTTCCGATACTTTTCCATCAACAAAAATCGGTTCACCATCATACGAAACCAAAGTTTGTGTCAAATTTTTCGTCGTAATTGTGATTTCATTATCAAAAGAAACAACTGTTGGTCTTGCGGTTAAAGACTGTGGGCAAATTGGCGTTATGGCTATCATTTTGGCTTCTGGCGAAAGAAGCGGACCTCCCGCCGAAAGGTTGTATGCCGTAGAGCCCGTCGGTGTGGCTATTACCACGCCATCCGCCATAAATTCGTCAACATATCCGCCGTTAATGTCAAGCCGCAGAGAGATTGGGCGTGGGTTTTGACCACGATGAATAACAATATCGTTTAAGCAAACAAAAGGTGTTTTTTCGCCAACAATTTCACCAAGAAGCATCATTCGGGTTTCTATTTTGTAGTCGCCTTCGTGTATTTTTTTTAAAGCATACTCGCCTAAATCTTTCTCAACATCAGTCAAATATCCAATTCTTCCCATATTTATTCCCAAAAGCGGCGTGCCTTTTTGCGCAACTTTTCGTGCTGCGGCAAGCATTGTACCATCGCCGCCTAAAACTATTACGCAATCCACACCATTCCCAAACTCCTCAATCTCAAAGCCCAAAGATACTGCAAAATCAGTCAAATTTTTGGTCAAATTGACATTCGCGTGCTCTTGATTATAAGTGTAAAAGCTAATTTTTTTCATAACAATCACAGCTCCAAAAAAACTTGTTCGACAACGCCTTGAATAACTTTATCATCCAGTTTAGATGACACATTTTGGGCATCCGCCAAAAGCAAATACTCGATATTCCCATTTTGACCTTTAATTGGTGAAAAGTCAAGACTTAAAACCGACAATCCTACGTCATTTACAGCTCTTGTTACATTTCGCAACATATCAATATGTGCAGTTTTGTTGCGCACAACGCCTCTTTTGCCTATTTTCCCCCGCCCTACCTCAAATTGCGGCTTTATTAATATCACCAATTTGCCTTTGTCCGCAAAAAGCTCCGCAATTTTAGGCAACACATTCGTTATAGATATAAACGACAAGTCTACTGCAGCAAACTGCGGTACAAATGGCATCTGAGCCATTTCAATATTCCGTATATCTGTATTTTCCCATGAAATAACACGCTCGTTCGTTAAAAGTTTTGGATGTAACTGCCCTACTCCATTTTCTACTGCCAAAACTTGCTTTGCACCATTTTGCAACATACAATCTGTAAATCCACCTGTAGAAGCCCCAATATCCATGCAATATAAACCTTGCAAATCAAGCCCAAACACATTAATAGCCTTTGCCATTTTTTCACCACCACGTGAAACAAATCTCGGCATTTTAGCATTTATAACAATCTGCGAGTTAAGCGAAAACTTTGCCCCGGGTCTTGTTGCCAACTTACCGTCAACAAAACATTCGCCCGCAAGTATTACCTCCTTGGCGAATTCTCTTGATACATTAAAAAGCTCACAAATTAACACGTCCAATCGCTTATGCATCCAAAATCTCCATAATTTTTTCATACATACTTTGCGCATCCAGCCCTAACTGCTCAAAAATCTCCTGTCTTTTGCCTTGCGAAGGAAAAACACCATCAACCCCGAAAACATGCACCTTTGCGGCATCATTCTTTTTTTGAAGTTCTAGCGCAATACTTTGTCCAAATCCGCCTTTTATTACATTTTCCTCCATTGTAAAAACGTGGCTGTATTTTGTTAGCGCGTCAAGCCATTCATAGGGAATAGGAGATATAAAGCGAGGATTTATAAGGGTTGCCGATATTCCTCTATCGGTTAATTTCTCGTGAACTTGTGCAGCTTTTTCAACCATGGAGCCAACCGCTAAAATGGCAATATCAAGTCCCTTTTCTAAAATTTCCCATTTTCCTTG
>WRBU01000245.1 GCA_009784355.1 Defluviitaleaceae bacterium | reverse complement strand
CCGTTGTTGTAAAGGTTTTGACCCCAATGGAAATAACCGATGCTTGTAACAAAGCCAAAATGCACCATGCCGATTAAAAGTCCCCAACGCCAGCCAAAAAAGCGCACAGCGGGCGAAAGGCATGTTCCCCAAAAGGCGGCAGTCCAAATGGCGTGCCCTGTTTGGGCTGTAGAAATATATGTTAAAAAATTCATGCCATCAGCGAAAAAGTACGGATTGGCGAAAAAGCGGACGATTCCGCCTAAAAATACGCCGCCTATGATGACGGACGCATTTGCGACGGTTTTTCCGAAGCCGCCCCAACCAACCATGGAAATTATTGCACCCACAATAAGCCCGTTTAAATGAACAACGCCAAAACCAAGGGTTACGGTCAAAGCTAATATTCCTAAAAAGCCCATTGCAAGATAGACTGTACCTTGCCCGTATTTTGCATAAAAATTATTTACAAACTTTGAGTCGCTGGCTTTAAGATACAAAATTTGCTTGATATTTCGCAGGCTGCCGCCAGATGCAAAACCGATGCATAAGAAAAATAGCGTTAAAATTACTACATAAGCGTATAGTTCAAAATTATAGTAGCCGCTTCCAGGACCCACGTCCCACAAAGAATACCGTACAGGGCCAAATTGCTCTACCCCCATGGTGTTGTACAAAAGGGCAATGGCGATGGCTATAAGACCTGCTCCCCACCCCACATTATAAAGGTTTAGCCCCTCGTGACTTTTGCGGGTAAAAACTGACATTGCATTTATAATAAAGCCAAAAAACACACCCATAAATGCCCCGAGGATAATACTTCCCGTTGTGCCAATAACTGCTACAATTTCAGGAATAAAAGCAGGTTGGCTTACAACGGGGGCAAGGCAAAGACTAAAAATAGCCATGGTTACATGCTGTTTATATTCCTGTTTTGTGAAAACGCTGTACAGATATGCGCCAAGTAGTATCGGAAAGGTATTGGCGGGATTTTTGCCCATAAGCCCGAAGCCAAGAGCAAGGGCAAGTGCTGCCATTTGAGGTCCAGAACCCTCCAGCCGTGCGAATTTTAATGCTCCAAGGGACAAAAGTGCTGTTAAGCCCGCATTTACAAAGGCAGGCCCAATGCCTGCCAGCGCAACATAATCTGTCGCAAGCAAGGCAGGGCTTGTGAAGATTAGCCAAAGTCCGTTTGCAATGTGATTAAGTCCATCAGCACCATGTTGTAGAAACGCAACAACTACACCATATGTGATGGTTAGGGCAATTAAAGCCCCCCAAACTCTATATGGAGCGAAAATCTTGCTTTGTAAAATATTCTCAGACATTTTATTCACCTCAAAAATTGTATTACATGAATATAGCACAAATGGCACAGATTTTCAACAGCTTTTGCCAAATATTGCTTGATTTATTTGTTGATGCATTGTATAATGAATTTGAATTATAGCGAATTGACTTAAAAATTATCACGCAAAGCATGAAAGTTATTTTTAAGTTAAATGAGCGACTCACAACATTTGGAGGCGGCTATGGAGAATTTTTTGGCATACAAAATAAAAACATTCAAAAATATAGATATAGATGTAATTGACGAAATCCAGCTTCGGGCTTTGGTTGACGATGCTTTGACGCTGGTAGGAATACCAAATCCAGAATTGCGTGACGGAGTTTTGTATCCTTTTTTGGAAAATGTGATTTCTAACGGTATTCTTCCAAATACTCATTGCTCCGATATTTTGCATTTGTGTCTTGGTGATAGCGGCTTATATTATAAACTTGGTGAATTTTCTGATGCGGTATTTAGACGGGCATTTTGCAGTCTAATAATAGCCGCAATTTTGGACGCAAATACCAAAAACAAATTCTTATCTGTAGACACAATCGACCTTGCCTTTGTTTCTGTGCTGGATTATTTAGAAAAAGAAATAGACACACGTGGATATGTGTCTGAAAAAGGTTGGGCTCACGCCATGGCGCATGGTGCAGATATGTTGCAATGCTTGGTGCAAAGCCCGCAAATAGACGATGGGAAGTTTTTAGATATTTTGTCCGTTATAGAAACATGCCTTTTTAAAGACACTGCAACATATATAGACCAAGAGGAAGAACGCTTTGTTGGCGTAGTAAAAGCTATGATGGACAAAGGCTTGCAAGGAACTGTGATAGAACGCTGGATAACCCTAATGCTATCCCGTATGGCGAATCTTTATGATGCAGAAGGTCTTTCATATCGTTATTATCGTGCAAATGTGAATGTTACCAATTTTTTGAAAGCATTGTACTTCCGCCTAAAAATTGACGGTGAGCGTTTGAAGTTGCGGGTCTTTATTTACGAAAGTGTCAAAAAACTACAAAAATTATATTCTGTGTAATATAAAACACCTTGCTAAATTAGCAAGGTGTTTGTTTTGACTATTTAAACCAAATATGAAAAATTCTTTTAGTCATGTCGCCAAAACCCGCTTTTTCAACAGCTTCTTCAGCAATTAGGGCGGTGCGCCCAATCTCTTCGCCCTCATAGGTGTAAATAATTTCACCAACGGATGTGCCTATTTCAACAGGGGCTGCTATGTTTTCAAAAAGCGTAATTTGCGCTTCGAGCTCGCTATTATTGCCCTTTTCGGTTACATTGCTGATAAGCTCTTGTACCATAGCGGCAACTGTTGGATTTTTGCCTTTTG
>WRBU01000244.1 GCA_009784355.1 Defluviitaleaceae bacterium | reverse complement strand
ATATTTTGGTGATTTGTGAGCAAAGAGACGGTGTTCTTCAAAAAGTATCTTTGGAGCTTATCGGCAAAGCCAAAGAGCTGGCTAATTCCAGCAATCAAGGCGTAATTGCGTTATTAATCGGACATAATATTGAAAATTTAGCGCAGACATTGATAGACCACGGTGCGGACAAAGTTGTTTTTGCAGATGACCCTATTTTGGCTGACTACATGACGGAGCCTTATGCCAAGGCTTCCTGTGCTGTTATTGAACAAGAAAACCCCGACATTGTATTGATTGGCGCAACAAGCATTGGGCGGGATTTAGCCCCCAGAATTGCCGCAAGGGTTAAAACGGGCTTGACGGCGGATTGTACTATTCTTGAAATTTGCGAAGAAAACGGCGAGCTTTTGATGACCCGTCCTGCTTTTGGCGGCAATTTAATGGCAACTATTGTTTGCCCAAACCACCGCCCACAAATGGCGACAGTGCGTGCTGGAGTAATGGTTGCACAAAAGCCCGAGCAAAGAAACGGCGAAATTTTGCGCCTTGAAGCAACCTTTGATGCAACGGACACAAATGTTACAATATTGGAAACAACAAAAATTGCAAAAAAGACCAAAGACATTACGGAAGCTAATGTGCTTGTGGCTGGCGGGCGCGGCATTGGCGATGGCTTTTATATGCTTAACGAGCTTGCCGAAGTGCTTGGGGGTCAAGCCGCTGCAAGCCGTGCCGCTGTTGATGCGGGTCATGCCTACAAAGACTTACAGGTGGGGCAGACGGGCAAGACAGTTCGCCCTGATGTATACATTGCCGCAGGCATTTCGGGGGCTGTGCAACATACGGCAGGAATGCAAGAGGCAGACCTTATTATAGCAATAAATAAAGATGCTAATGCACCGATTTTTGGTGTTGCAGATGTAGGAATAGTGGGCGATGCACACAAAATCATTCCAAAACTAACTGCAAGACTTGCTAAAAAATAAAATTATGTAGGATGAGGGATTTTGTGAGTAAAAAACAGGGATTATACGCCGTTATTGCGGCTGTTGCAATACAGCTTACATTAGGGATAATTTATATTTGGTCGGTTTTTCAAACAGGCATTGCGGACAGCATTTTTGATGGCGACAATGTAGCGGCGGGCTTGGTTTTTTCGCTGCTACTTGCCGCTTTTGCCACGGGTAGCTTAATAGGGGGGCGGCTTACCGTTCGCTTTACCGTGCGGCGGGTTGTATTTATTGGCGGTATTATTCTTGCTGTTGGAACATTTGCCGCCAGCTTTGTACGACCGGAGTTTGGATGGCTTTTGTGGCTTACATACGGTGTTATGGGCGGTTTGGGTATGGGCTTTACTTACACAACTACCATTGCTTGCGCACAAAAATGGTATCCGCACAAAAAGGGATTTATTACAGGGATTATTGTAGCGGCTCTTGGGTTTGGCGGTGTAATTTTTACACCCATAATTGAAAGGCTGATATATAATTTTGGCGGCGAAGGCGTTGGCGAACTTAATACATTTATGGTGCTGTCTATAATTTTTTTGGTGGTATGCTCTGCGGGGAGTATTTTCATAGTTCCACCGCCAGAAGGATATATGCCTGTAAAAGCAGCTGCTAATAACAAATCGGCAATTAATTCAACAATCGATAGTAAAACACCAAAAGAAATGATTAAAACACCCCAATTTTATTTGATAACGGCGGCTTTTGTTGTCGCAGTTATAGGTGGGCTTATGATGATAGGTTTTGCCCGCCCAATAGCTGTAGCACGGGGACTGGAAGACACTGCAACCATAGGGGTGCTTGCTATTGCACTGTTTAATTCCATAGGGCGGCTGTTTTGGGGCGCAGTTTCAGATAGAATAGGGCGAAATACCACACTAATTATTTTACTTGTTTGCTCCGGAGCATTTTCGCTTTTGGTCAATGCCGCTCAGGGGTATTTCATTTATGTTTTAATTGCCCTAATAGGCTTTTCATTCGGCGGTATTTTAAGCAATTTCCCTGCCCTTACGTCAGACTTGTTCGGTCCAAAGTTTATGGCGGCAAATTATGGAATAGTTTTGCTTGGCTTTGGAGTAGGAGCAATCATTTCATCCCAAGTTGCAGGGCATTTTGCAAACATTGCTGCAGACGACATCAGCCTAATGTTTCCCGCCTTTGTAATTGCAGCTGGATTTGCTGCTATTGGGGTGGTTTTGATGTTGATATTAAGAAAAATCAGCAAAAAATAATTTATCTGACAATTTTCGACAAATATAGCTGAATTAAATTATTTTTAAATTTTGTAAATTTTTTTGTTGACAAATTTTTCTATGTATGATATAATAGGCACAAGGTGAGCACCTTAATACTTATTATTTTAAGGAGGTGCTTCTTTTATGAAGACCAAGAATGTACGGAAGTTTGTAGTGGTTATGTTGAGCATGGTGATGATGGCATCGTTTGTGCTGCCAGTCCATGCAAACACAGCAGGCGGTGAATTTGAGCTGACTGACTTTGAAATTTTCAGCATCTTTAATGGAGATACCATTGTGGAGCAGAGCTGGAATGCACAACTAACCGACGAAGAAATTGAAAGCATCCACGAAGCTGTTTTGTCGGGAACTTTTGTTCAAAGCAGAGCAATGAGCAATGTAGAGGTTACATATTTAGGCAATGTTGATGGGCTATACGATGTTGTTGAAATT
>WRBU01000243.1 GCA_009784355.1 Defluviitaleaceae bacterium | reverse complement strand
GCCCTCTCAAAGTTAAGGTCGCCTGCGGCTTGCTTCATCTCTTTTTCAAGCCCCTTGATATATACTATAAGCTCCTCGCGGCTCATGCTTTCTGGGTCTTTTGTTAGCTTTGTGGACTTCTTTTTCTCCTCCACTGCCATGGTGGCTTGGATAATGTCGTGCACTTTTTTGATGATGGTTTGTGGGGTGATGTTGTTGTCTGCGTTGTATTGTTGCTGGATGTCTCGGCGGCGGTTGGTTTCGTTGATGGCGTAGTTCATGCTGCGTGTCATGTTGTCGGCGTACATTATTACACGCCCTTCGCTGTTTCTTGCGGCACGCCCTATTGTTTGCACGAGGGAAGTTTCCGAGCGCAAAAAGCCCTCTTTGTCTGCGTCAAGGATGGCGACAAGGGCGACTTCGGGGATGTCCAGCCCCTCCCGCAAAAGGTTAATGCCCACAAGCACGTCGAAAACATCCATACGTAAATCCCTTATAATTTCAAGGCGTTCAAGGGTTTTGATGTCGCTGTGCAAATAGCGCACGCCAATACCGCTATTTTTTAAATAGTCCGTCAAGTCTTCCGCCATGCGTTTGGTAAGGGTGGTTACAAGCACTTTAAAGCCTTGGTCTGTAACCTTTTTTATTTCGGTGATAAGGTCGTCAATTTGCCCAGTTATAGGTCGCACAAAAATTTCAGGGTCAATTAAGCCCGTTGGGCGGATAATTTGCTCTACTATCAACTTACTATTTTCCTTTTCGTAAACAGACGGCGTTGCAGAAACAAACAGGGCTTGCCCCATCTTTTTCTCAAATTCTTCAAAACGAAGGGGGCGGTTGTCGAGTGCCGACGGAAGCCTAAAACCAAAGTCCACCAACGTTTCCTTGCGGCTTCTATCCCCAAGGTACATCCCCCTAAATTGCGGCAATGTAACATGGCTTTCGTCCACCACAATTAAAAAGTCGTCGCCAAAATAATCCAGCAGGGTATGTGGTGCGTCGCCCGCCTTGCCGTTTGTCAAATGTCGGCTATAATTTTCAATACCATTGCAAAAGCCCATTTCCCGCAGCATCTCTACATCGTATCGTGTTCTTTGCGCAATGCGCTGGGCTTCTATTAGCTTGTCCTGCCCTTTTAAATACGTAATTTGTTCGGCAAGTTCTTCTTCAATATCCGTAATTGCACGTTCTAAATTTTCCTTGGTGGTAACGTAGTGGCTTGCGGGGAAGATGGACACGTGCGTGCGTGCGCCCAAAATTTCGCCCGTAAGCGGCTCTATTTCTGTAATACGCTCAATTTCATCCCCAAAAAATTCCACACGAAAAGCCGTGGTATCGCTGTATGCGGGGAAAATCTCCACCACATCGCCACGCACACGAAAAGTCCCCCGCATAAAATTCATATCATTGCGGTTGTATTGTATATCCACCAAACGGCGCAAAAGCTCGTCCCTATCCCTCATCATACCGGGGCGAAGCGAAATTACCAAATTTTTGTAGTCAATAGGCGAGCCAAGACCGTAAATGCACGAAACAGACGCAATAATAATAACGTCTTTGCGCTCTGCAATGGCTGCCGTCGCACTATGGCGCAGTTTATCAATCTCATCATTTATAGCACTATCTTTTTCAATATAAGTATCGCTGGACGGCACGTAAGCCTCTGGCTGATAATAGTCATAATAACTTACAAAATATTCCACGGCGTTGTTAGGAAAAAACTCTTTAAACTCGTTGTAAAGCTGCGCTGCAAGCGTCTTGTTGTGAGCCATTACTATGGTAGGCTTTTGCAGCCGTTGTATAATATTTGCAACAGTAAAAGTTTTGCCGCTGCCCGTAACCCCAAGCAAAGTGCCAAAACGCTCGCCGTTTTCAAAGGCCTGCGTCAAAGCGTCCACAGCCTGCGGCTGGTCGCCCGTAGGCACAAAATCTGACACAATTTGAAATTTCTCCATAAACAACCCTCCCAAAAAATCCATCCTTCATTATACCACATTTTTCCCGCTCTTGTAAACCTTTGTTTACAACAATTTTATTAAAATTATCTTTTAAAGCAGGAAGCGGACAATCGAACCGATTAAAGTTTACGACAACGGTTTATCGTAGGGGCGGCATTCTGCCGCCAGCTGGAGCTAATGCTTTGCCGAATATCGACTTCAAGACAAAAGTGTTACGGGCGGCAAAATGCCGCCCCTACGAGAAATTGTTCGCATTTTCAAAACAAAAATGCTTGACAAGCGAAAAAAGCCGTGCTATACTCCCTATATATACGGGGGATTAGCGCAGTTGGGAGCGCGCTTGACTGGCAGTCAAGAGGTCACCGGTTCAAGTCCGGTATTCTCCAGTAGAAACCCCCTGAAGCAACTATACTTCAGGGGGGTTTCGTTGTACTTTGAAATTGTATGTAACCAAATTATTTCAAAATTCTTTGTGCTGTTTCTTTTGCAAAGTCATTTATAAGAGCCTCTACATAGTCCGCTTGGGCGGGGAATTCTTGCAGTTGCTTTTTCATAAAATCATTGTCATCAATAATTCTTCCTAAAATATCCTGTATTTCAAATTTAATGATGTCGTAAAACTCACGGGCACTTAAGGGTTTTTCGACATCATGCACCAAGTATTTCTCTGTACCGTGACATCTTTGGCTTATTGCATAGTCAAGCTCTTGCAAAATACTATTGATGCTGAACTCTCGCTGTACAACAGCATAAT
>WRBU01000242.1 GCA_009784355.1 Defluviitaleaceae bacterium | reverse complement strand
CCATCCTGCATAGGCATAAGAAAGGACTTTATCCACCCCAAAGCCATGCCGTCTTTGTCGCTGTCAAATTCGTCAAAGAAAACCAGCGGCAGTTTGCCCATTAGTATCGCATCCCGCACCTTTTGGAACGCCCCCGCCAAATCCTGCGGGCTAATGAATTGGGACACATTAAACTCCAGCTTCTCGACCTTGCCAGGTAGGATGTTTTTTGCAATTTCCGTAACACCAAAGGACTTGCCAGACCCCGGCGAACCAAATACTGCAATAGACAAAGGGCGAACACTATCCCCTGCCGCATAGCTTAAAATAAGATTGCGTATGTTTTGGTAGCTCTCAATTTCCCAGCGGTCTATGGTAGTGAAATTACCAAAGGTTAGCTGAGGCAAGCCCTCTATTACAGAAAAACCATTTTGGACATATTCGAAAGCAACTTCGTCAATTTCTTTGCCGCCAACATTTGAGGTTACAATCCAGTCATTTGAAGCAACTAATATATTTTGGTCAAGATACGCTCTGTTCTTATATATAGCTGATGACGCAACAAGAGGAATTTCAAAAGCATTCCATCTTTTGGGGGATATGGCAAGGTTAATATCAAGATTATTTTTGTCTTCACTTAGGTTATATCCTGTATATGCAAGGCTCTCGCCCACTTCCAAAACGTAACGAAATAGGCTTCCGAGAGAATAAGTGTTTATGCCGTCTTTTAGAGCTTTTGCTACTATCCATTTAAAGTAAGACGTAATGTCGACTTCGCCGTCATCAATGTCAGGAATTTTTTCATTGGGGTCAAATGTGCGAACAAGATGTAATAGTTGTGTCAAAAAGAATACCATTACGTCAAAGGTTGCATTTATCATTCCGGGAAGATTTTCTTTGGTTGCACCTTCTGCGCCACCATGAGTTATCATTAATGCCGCTTCTAACCTTCCGCCATTCTTCATCAAAAATACTCCGCCGTCAATATCGAATGCAATAAAAATATATTTTGCATCAAGAAGGTAACTTATTGAGGGGTTCGTTTGAATTTCTGCAACAAGTTCTGTTGCTGTTCGTTCCCAGCTTATTTGGCGGCTTATCATTGCGCCCGCATTGCGTAAAGTGGATATGTCAAGAAACAAAAAGCATTTGTTTGCAATTTTGGCAAATTGCTCCTTGTCGGGAATTGACTTGTCTGAGGCCCATAAGACACTTTCGGCACTTGTCGGCACATTTAGCCCGCCATAACCCTTGTCGCACACAATAAGAAAATCCATATCCCCCTCAGGTAGTTCTGAAAAAATATTGTTTGGTGTTGTACCTTCTTTATGCCCCAAATAACGGGTCATTGCGTAATAATTATCATTTTTAGGAATAGAGAATCTTTGCATTTCGCTGTATTCCCTACGAAATTCATCGGTGTTTAATTCATCTTCAGTAAAAGCATCTTTTATACTCAAGCCTAACAAGACAGACTTTGTGAAAAGAGCAAGTTTTTTTATACCGCCTGGCAAGGTAGCATGTTTATACATTCCATCCACATTGTAATTCATAATAGACGTATGGGCGTGTCCGTAAAATCCTAAATTCATTTTGTGTCCTCCATTTTTTGCTTGCAAAATTTTTTTAAACCGTTATAATAATTATAATGTCTTTTAGGGCAAAATGCAATGTTTTTGTAAGGATGGTGCAAAATGCGTTTAGATAAATTAATTTCAAACTGCGGCTTTGGCAGCCGCAAAGAAGTTAAGGAGCTTTTGAAAAAAGGTTTAGTTACTGTGGATGATGCGGTGTGCAAACGTCCTGAAGCCCAAGTAGACCCTAGTTGCCAGCGTGTTTGCGTTGGTGATGTTTTGGTGGAATATGAAAAATACAGTTATTTAATGATGAATAAGCCCGCAGGCGTTATTTCTGCCACTTTTGACGAAGAGCATACTACTGTGTTAGATTTGGTAGCAGAGCGTTATCAATATGCCCAAGTTTTTCCCGTTGGGCGGTTGGACAAAGACACGACAGGGCTATTAATACTCTCAAACGACGGCGGCTTTGCTCACAGGGCTTTGTCTCCGAAAAAACACGTAGAAAAAGTTTATCGTGCCGAATTAAGCGCGCACATTGACAAAACTACAATTAAAGCCTTTGAAGAAGGCATTAAAATTGACGACGACTTTACAACAATGCCAGCGGGACTTATCGCTTTGGATGACGAAGGGTTTGTTGCACAAGTTACTATCCGTGAAGGCAAATTTCATCAAGTTAAGCGCATGTTTGAGGCTCTTGGAATAAAGGTTCTTGCTTTAAAACGCACCCATTTTGCAGGCATACCATTGGACGAGAATTTGGCACAAGGCGAATACCGCCGCCTTACTGATGATGAGCTTAAAATCGTGAGTAACCTACTTTCAAAAGACTAGCAAAAAACATATATTGTTAATAGCAAAGATAACGAGGAGATTAGAGGGAGTTATGGACAAAAAAGTTGTAGCTGTGCTTTTTGGCGGACAGTCAAGCGAGCATGAAATTAGCAAAATGTCTGCCGCCACAATAATGGCGGCACTTGATGAGGAAAAATATTTTATACTGCCCATTTATATAACAAAAGAGGGGCGTTGGTTTTTGTACGACGGCCCAAGGGATAATATTAAGAATTTAAGCTGGGAAAAATTTGCAACTCCCGCCATTTTAAGTCCTGATACAAGCCACGGAGGCATTTT
>WRBU01000241.1 GCA_009784355.1 Defluviitaleaceae bacterium | reverse complement strand
TGGGGCTTGCGGGATGAAAATTTCAAAAGAAGACTATTTTGGGCGGGTCAAGCAAATTTTGGAATTTTTAAATGGAAAGCACGGCGATGTAGTGCGCCAGCTTAACAAAGACATGGAAGAAGCCGCCGAAGCTATGGAATATGAAAAGGCTGCGGGATTGAGAGATAAAATTTTTGCAATAAAACGCATTAATGAAAAACAGCAGGCAGAGCGTATTTCAAAAGGCGACCAAGACGTGGTTGCCTTTGCAATGAATGAAGACGAGGCTTTGTTTCAGGTGTTTTTCATTCGTGACGGCAAAATGACGGGCAGGGAACACTTTATGGTTTACGGGGTGGCGGAAGTTGAGCCGTCTGCCATTATGACACAGTTTGTAACACAATTTTACAGCGGAACGCCCTTTGTGCCCAAAGAGCTTGTTTTGCAATATTCCATTGAAAATGAGGAAGTGATTGGGGTTTGGCTTGAAGGGGAGAGGGGCAAGAAAGTAACCATTACCACCCCCATAAAGGGCGACAAGTTGCATCTTGTAAAGCTGGCGCACAACAACGCCATCATACAACTAGAACAATTTGGAAAACATATAAAAACCGAAGCACAGCGCACCACAGGGGCTATGGACGAAATTCGCACAGCTCTTGGGATTGACACACCAATAAACCGCATAGAAGCCTACGATATATCGAATATCCAAGGCTTTGAAAATGTGGGGAGTATGGTTGCCTTTGAGGGCGGGCGTGCTAGGCGAAATGACTACCGCAAGTTCAAAATAAAATCTCTTGCACGTGGGGAAGCCAATGATTACGGTGCTATGCAGGAAATTTTGCACAGGCGTTTTAAGCGTTATCAAAATGAGAGTGGCACTGGAATTAGCACTGGCTCTTTTTCACGTTTGCCTGATGTTATTTTTATTGATGGGGGAAAGGGGCATGTTTCTGCAGCAAGCGAAGTTTTAAAAGATATGGGCATTGACATTCCCATTTGCGGGATGGTGAAAGATGATAAGCATCGCACAAGAGCCTTGCTTTATAATGGGGAAGAAGTGGCTTTGCGGCTTAACAGCGAGGGCTTTCGTCTTGTTGTACGAATACAGGAAGAAGTACACCGATTTGCCATTGAATATCATAGAAAATTGCGCCAAAAAACAGCTACAAAATCCGTGCTGGATGACATTCCGGGTATAGGCGATGCTCGCCGTAAAGCATTGATGATACGCTTTGGCACAATAGAAGCAATAAAAACAGCGACCCTCGAAGAATTGGAGCAAACCCAAGGAATAAACAAAAAAGCCGCCAAATCCATAGTGGACTTTTTTAGCGGCACCCCTACTTCTTTTTAGCGGACTTAAGAATTTGTGATTTTATTTCTCTTTCTTTGTTTAAAGATTCAAGCACTGAAAATTTGGAAATTCCCTTCTCGGCAAAGCTAATGTAATTATCACCGCTAATTGCGATAATATGGTCTATGACACGAATATTAAAGGGCTGTAAATATTGCATAATGTCCACGGTGGAGGATATATCGGCATCAGAAATTACATCACAGCCGCTAGGGTGATTGTGAGCTAAAACAACATATGATGAATTGTTACGCAAGGCGTAATCAACAATGGTGCGGGGCTGTAACTCTACTTTGTCTATTGTTCCGGATTCTAATTCCTCAAAAGCACGCAGAGCAAAAGATTTGTCCAAGCACATCATGTAAAAGCACTCGACCGTCTGATTTTTAAAGGGAATAATCGCATATCGTGCTAATTGATTGGAATTTTTGAATACAATTTTCTTGTCCCACTTGTCGTATTGATACCGCACGGATATTTGCGACATCATGGATAACAGCACGGCGGAGGGTTCCGTCAAGCCAATGCGAGTCATAAGGTGGCTTGGCTTTGCTTCAAAAACTGCGTGTAAACTGCCGAATTCTTTCAAAATTCGGTGTGCTAATTTATTTGTGTCCTTGCGTGGTATAGTGTTGTATAGCAGCATTTCTAAAATTTCGTGGTCAGCAAAAACATCCAGTCCGCCTTTAATGTAACGATTGCGAACTCTTTGTCTATGATTTTTGTGTGGGTTGTCAACCTCATTTTTTATAGTTACTTTCGGTTTTTTGCTCATAATTGCACGCCCCCGTTCGGTTATTTATGAAAAAAATAACGGAATAATGCCTCCAAGCCCCACAACAATAGCCAAAACAACAACAAGGACAACCGTGAAAATGCGAACCATACGTTTTTTCTTTCTTTCAGACATCATAGCTTTTACACCTCACTTTTTTTAACTTTTTTAGATTCACGGTACAGCATCAAATCCTCGACAATATTTCGCAAAACTGTTGCAATTGGTATGGCAACTATCATGCCTATAATGCCGTAATACGCACCGCCAATAGAAATGCCGATTATTACCAAAAGGGGACTAACTTTTAACGAGCCGCCCAAAAGACGGGGGAAAATAAAATTTGCATCAATTTGCTGTATTACCAACATAACAATACCGGCAATCACGCCCATTTGTGTGCCATCTGCCACTAATATGATTATAAAAGCTGCCAAAGTCCCAATTATTGCGCCGAAATACGGTATAAGATTTGCAATGCCAAGCATTGGCCCAAGTGCTAGGGCATAGCTTGTGCCCATTATGGAGAGGGCTATGGTCATTATTGTGCCCAAAATAACGGCATCAAGCACTTGGCAGTATATA
>WRBU01000240.1 GCA_009784355.1 Defluviitaleaceae bacterium | reverse complement strand
CCGCTATTTATTCCAATTATAATTTCAAATATGGCGGCGGGCAATGTTGCTCTTCGTTATGAAGCAAAAGGCATATGCACCAGCGTGGTAACGGCTTGTGCGGGAGCAACTCACTCCATTGGCGAGGCATTTCGTGCCATAAAGCACGGATATGCCGACATAATGCTTGCAGGCGGCACGGAAGCCTCCATTACACGTGCGTCAGTGGCGGGGTTTAACGCACTTACGGCTTTGTCGCAGTCGTCAGACCCAGCGCGTGGCTCAATACCTTTTGACAAAGACCGCAATGGCTTTGTTATTGGCGAAGGGTCGGGCATTTTGGTTATAGAAAGCCTTGAACATGCAAAAGCACGTGGCGCAAATATTTTGGCAGAAATTGTGGGTTATGGCGCAAATTGTGATGCATACCACATGACAGCTCCTAGCCCTGATGGCAGCGGTGCGGCAAAATGCATGACTCTCGCCCTTAAAGAAGCGGGAATTGCACCTCAGGATATAAATTATATAAATGCTCACGGCACAAGCACACCCCTTAATGATGCGGCAGAGTCGGCGGCTATTAAAAAGGCTTTTGGTGACCATGCAAAGAACTTGCTGGTTAGCTCTACAAAATCACAAATTGGGCATCTTTTAGGTGCAGCAGGCGGCGTGGAAGCCATTGCGACCATCATTGCTATTAATGAGGGCTTTGCACCGCCTACAATGGGCTACCAAAACCCTGACGAAGATTGTGATTTAAATTACGTGCCAAATGCGGCTATTGACATTGATATAAAATACGCACTATCAAATAATTTTGGATTTGGCGGACACAATGCCGCACTTGCCTTTAAGAAATGGGAGGAATAAATTATGGATTACAAACAAATTAGAGAGCTTTTGGAATATATCGAAAAATCGGCATTTACGTCCGCAAGTGTTTCAATGGGTAATGCGCACGTTTCTGCCAGCAAAAATGCGGGGGCAGATGGCTATTATCCACCAATGAATTACGCCCCTGCCGTTGCCCCTGCCGCGTACGCACCAGCTCCATCTGTTGCTCCAGCGACCGAAACGGCGGCAGAAAAATCACCAATTAAATTTGCAGACCCAGACGAAACTACAAACCGTGTTAGCGGTCATGTCATCGCTTCCCCAATCGTCGGAACATTTTATGCCTCACAAAACCCCGAAAACCCACCGCTTGCCCCAGTTGGAAAAGTGGTTAAAAAAGGTGATGTGCTTTGTATTTTGGAAGCGATGAAGATAATGAACGAAATTACAGCAGATGTTGACGGCACTGTTGTGAAGGTTATGGTTGAAAATGGCGACATGGTGGAAGCCTTGCAACCACTATTTGTTATAGAGGTGTAATATGTTGGATATTAACCAAATTATGGAAATAATTCCGCATCGTCCGCCTTTTCTCCTCATTGACCGTGTGATTGAGATGGAGGAGGGCAAAAAGGTGGTTGCCATCAAAAATGTAACCATGAATGAGCCATTTTTCGTAGGACACTTTCCGCAAGAACCTGTTATGCCCGGCGTTTTGATTGTTGAAGCCTTGGCGCAGGCGGGCGCAGTTGCACTACTTTCTATGGACGAATATAAGGGCAAAATTGCTTATTTTGGTGCGATTGATAATGTAAAATTCCGCCGCAAAGTCGTACCGGGGGATGTTTTGCGTTTGGAAGTGGAATTTGTGAAACTTAAAAAAATTGCTGGTCTTGGCAAGGGCGTTGCTTATGTTGGTGATGAAAAAGCCGCAGAGGCGGATTTAACATTCTTTGTCGGGCAATAAAACTTAAAGGAGTGGCATGAAAATGTTTAATAAAATTTTGATTGCAAACCGTGGCGAAATAGCCGTGCGGGTTATTCGTGCCGCAAAGGAAATGGGCATTGCTACTGTTGCGATATATTCAAAGGCAGACAAGGATGCATTGCACGTGCAAATGGCTGACCAAGCGGTTTGCGTGGGTGAATCACCATCAACCGAAAGCTATCTTAATATGCAAAATATTATTTCGGCGGCAGTTTTGACCAAGGCAGAAGCCATTCATCCCGGTTTTGGCTTTTTGTCGGAAAACACAACTTTTGCGCAAATGTGTGAGGACTGTAATATTAAATTTATTGGTCCCGGATCGCTTGCCATTGATGCAATGGGTAACAAAGCAAATGCCCGTGATGTTATGAAAAAAGCTGGCGTGCCTGTTATTCCAGGCACAGACGGCACAGTCGACAGTGTGGAAGATGCGTTGAAATTTGCTAATGAAGTAGGCTATCCCGTGCTATTAAAGGCTTCGGCTGGCGGCGGCGGCAAGGGTATACGGCTTTGTGCAAATGACGACGAACTTCGCAAAAATTACGATGCTTCTAAAAGCGAGGCTTTGCGTGCATTTAGCGATGATGACATCTATATGGAAAAAGCTATAATTGGCGCAAAACATATTGAAGTACAAGTTATTGGTGATGAATACGGCAATATAATCCATCTTGGCGAGCGTGAATGCTCCATGCAAATACGCAACCAAAAAGTTGTGGAAGAGGCTCCGTCCATGGCTATTTCTCCCGAATTGCGTCAAGCATTTGGCGAAGCAGCTATCAAAGCTGCAAAAGCGGTGGACTATAAAAATGCAGGGACTTTGGAATTTTTGCTAGATGCTAACGGTAAAGATTTCTATTTTATGGAAATGAACACCCGTATACAGGTTGAACACCCCATAACCGAGATG
>WRBU01000239.1 GCA_009784355.1 Defluviitaleaceae bacterium | reverse complement strand
TTTTGTACGTCAACAAGGCTGGCGGCAACCCAGTCTGTTTTTGGTTCGTGGTTTTTAAATACATCCACGGCATTGCGGCCGCCAAAAAATCTATCTATTCGCTCATTTTGACTAGGAGGCATTTTGTGGCTATGCTCAAAATCCGAAAAAGGATAGGTAGGTGCAGGAGCTTGTTCTTGAACTTCGAGCTCTACTTCCTCCACAGTTTCATTATCTTCAACATCCTCTATTTCTTCGACGTAGTCTTCCGAGGTCTCTTCTGCAATTTCTATGGATGTTTCTGGCGCATCCTCCGTAATTTCCTCCATAATTTCGTCCAAAACCACTTCATTTATTATTTCCTCTACCATTTCCGCTACTTCATCCTCGGCATCATCTTCAATTATTTCAGATGCGGCTATTTTCGGCTGATCAAAATGTAAATTTGCCCGCAAAGGGAACGGCTCTGACAAAAACCCCGACAAAACAACAGAAAAATCCGTGCCGTTTGGAGGTGTGATAATCGTCATGCCCTCAACATCTTCTGCCGCCAAGCCCGAGCCTGCAACAGACTTTCTGTTAAGTTCAAATTTGCCGTCAAAACGACCTTTTTCGTTTATAATAACTGCCCCTATGTCTGCCGCCAAACCTTCCTTTGAAAAAGCTACAAGCCTATATGCTCCTTCTTGCACATCTTGCAAAAAAACCGTGGTTTTTACCACGTCATTTCTGGCTTCTAACACAACACGACCCGTTGCATCACGCCTGCTGCTTTGAGAGCCGGTTGTTAAAGTGAAAAAACGCCTAAAATAATTCATATTGTTCCACCTTTGCTTGTCAAAAATTTATATTGCTACAAGTATATGCAGTCAGAGGATTAAAATAGAATACGAGCGGCAACAATAGAGATATGAATTAAGGACGGGAGCTGAAAGATGTGAAACGAGTGGAAGAAATGCAAAATACGGTTTGTCCGCAAGGTGTTTTTGGGATACGCCGCGAGCAGGCGTTGCGTCCCTTTGGACTTTGTGCGGAATGCACACATATGTCGCATATGTCTTGCAAGTCTAACGCAGACCATGATGTGAGAAGTTTTTTGGAAAAAACTACGAAAAAAGGCTTGCAATCGTTTTAAAGCTGTGCTATAATGATTGTGTTCTTATCATATTTTGTGGCAAGAGCGGGCATGTGTCCGCTCTTTGCTATTGTTTAGAGAATAATTTTTAAGAACCCAAGGGATATTCATTGACTTTGGTTCTAAATATATTGGAGGTATGTACGATGCCTGGAGGCAGCGAATTGGTTACAACAATTCATCTGATTGAAAAGGAAAAAGGCATAGATAAGGAGGTGCTTTTTGAAGCAATAGAAACATCACTTTTGTCTGCATGTAAAAAGCACTTTGGCACAAGCGAGAATATTCGGGCCACAATAGACAGAATAACGGGCGAAATCAAGGTGCTTGCGCAAAAAATCGTTGTGGAAGAAGTGGAAAACAGCAATCTTGAAATTTCGTTGATTAATGCAAAAGAGATAAGCAAGGAATATAATATAGGCGATGTTGTTGACATAATTGTGACCCCAAAAGAATTTGGGAGGGTTTCAGCACAGACTGCAAAGCAGGTTGTGGTGCAAAAATTGCGTGAAGCCGAGCGAAATATGATTATTGGCGAATATAAAGACCGTGAATTAAAACTCATTAGCGGTATTGTAGAGCGGATTGAAAAGCGCAATGTATTTGTTTCATCAGGAAAAACAGAGCTAATAATGTTGCCTGTGGAACAAATGCCAGGTGAGGATTATTTCCAAAACCAACGCCTAAAAGTTGTTGTGCTGGATGTGCGTGAAGGCAACCGCTCAGCACCAATGATAAGCGTTTCACGTTCGCATCCAGAGCTTGTTGCGCGTCTTTTTGAGCAAGAAGTGCCAGAGGTAGCAGACGGAACAATAGTCATAAAGGCTGTAGCACGCGAAGCGGGCTTTCGCACAAAAATTGCAGTTAGCTCTGAAAATGAAAATGTAGACCCAGTAGGCTCTTGCGTTGGCACAAGCGGGCAACGTGTAAATATGGTTGTATCGGAGCTTAATGGAGAAAAAATCGACATTATAAACTATTCTGCTGACCCGCGTGAATTTATTGCATCAAGCCTTTCGCCAGCCATTGTTTTGGCTGTACGCATTGAAGAGGTTGGTAAAATGGCAAGAATTGTAGTGCCTGATAATCAACTTTCTTTAGCCATTGGACGTGAGGGGCAAAATGCTCGGCTTGCGGCAAAGTTGACGGGATACCGAATTGATATTAAATCACAAAGCAAGTCGGACGAAGAAGAGTTTGTCTTACCAGAGGATTATTTGGACTACAAAGCTGAAACTTCCGAAGAGCGTGTCGATGTTAATGAATATGCCGAAGCAGCTGCAGAGTTTTACGAATATTCCAGTGAAGACGAATACTACGACGATGACGAGTATTACGATGACGACGAATACTACGACGATGACGAGTATTACGATGACGACGAATACTACGACGATGAAGATGAACAGCGGTCTGACGATGGCGTAGAGGGTGATAAAAATAAATAAAACAAAAGGTGCGGCAGGTTCACGGAACACACACCCTCAAAGACGATGCGTTGGCTGCAGACAAATGATTGACAAAAGAGAATTATTGCGTATTGTTAAAACACCCGAAGACAACTTTTGTATAGATGAAACAGGCAAAGCCTCTGGGCGTGGTGC
>WRBU01000238.1 GCA_009784355.1 Defluviitaleaceae bacterium | reverse complement strand
GCTGAAAAAATTGCAGAAAATACGGATGCGTTGGAAGAAACTGATACCAAAGTTCACACAGATGTGCGTTTAAGAAATGTGCCTACATCCCGATTAAAAAAGCGAACAAAATATATGACTACAGTACAGGGTCATATAGGAATAGGTATTAGCCTTGCTTTTATGGTGCCGCTTTTGCTAACTTTAAACGATATTTTCTTTTGGCTGGCATTTGGAAGTGCTGCCGTAACTGCAATTTTTCTTTTTGTGCAATGGGCAAGAAAAAATAGTGTCAAAGGAACGATTCGCAAATGAGTCTTGCAAAGGATGACATTAAAATTTTGGGAATAGAAACATCTTGCGATGAAACAGCCGCCGCTGTTGTTATAAACGGCGGTTTTGTTGCGTCTAATGTAATTTTTTCTCAAATAGACATTCATAAAATACATGGGGGAGTTGTGCCGGAAATTGCTGCCCGCAACCATATAGGTAAAATTGACATTGTGGTGCAAAATGCTCTTGACGAAGCAGGCTTGGGGCTGAACGATATTAACGCAGTTGCCGCAACACACGGGCCGGGGCTTATTGGCGCACTTTTGGTGGGAATGAATTTTGCAAAAGGGTTGAGTTTTGCCGCAAATATTCCGCTTATTGGCATTAACCACCTTGAAGGACATATTGCGTCGGCATATTTAGAAAATTCTAATTTTACACCCCCTTTTGTAGCATTAATTGTTTCTGGAGGGCATAATCACCTTGTTCATGTAACGGATTATGGGAAATACGAAGTTTTGGGAAGAACTCACGACGACGCTGCTGGGGAAGCCTTTGATAAAGTGGCTCGTAATCTTGGGTTGCCGTATCCTGGCGGGGTGCAGATTGACCGCCTTGCAAAAGAGGGCGGCCCGCAAGCCATTGCCTTCCCAAGGGCAAAACTTGAAAATTTATTAGATTTTAGTTTTAGTGGTTTAAAATCAGCAGTTTTGAACTATATAAACGGAGCAAAAATGAAAGGGCAAGAGCTTAATCACGCAGATATTGCGGCATCTTTTCAAGAGGCTGTAGTGGATGTTCTTGTAAAAAATGCAGTTCATGCTTGTCAAACTGTTGGCAGCAGTAAGCTGGCGGTGGTTGGCGGTGTTGCTTGCAATAGCCGCTTGCGTGAGCTTTTAACGCAAAAATGTGCAGAGCTAAACATAGCTTTGCACATCCCAAAACCAATTTTTTGTACGGATAATGCGGCGATGATAGCCGCCGCAGGGTATCATCATTACATCAAAGGGAATTTTGCAGACATGTCATTAAATGGAACTCCCAGCTTAATGCTTTAATGCTTGTCATCCTTGCTGCCATCCATTTTTTCGTGCATCGTTCTATTTTCTGCAAGTTGACTTTCTTGCAGTTTTGAACTTTCTTGATACATATTACTTATAGCCATCTGTTTTGCAGCATTTATACCCGCAATACCTCTATTTAACTTTGTAAGTTGGTTGTTCTCCCAGTCGTCATTTCCAAAACCTGTTTGAACATGGACTGTAATATCGGCACTTGGAGCAAAACCAATTTTCACGTAATTTCTGTTTTCACTGGACAAGGCTTGATTAAGTTGTGATGCCTTGCTAGATAAAACAGCCCTCGTGCGGCTTAATTGTGAAATACTGTCTTTTTGAATTGCAATCGATGTTAAATTTTTGATATTGTTTTGTCTTTTGCTCTCTTCGGCTTCTTCTTTGGTTTTATGCTGCTCGTCTTCATTTGTTCTTCGTTCGTCTGGGGTTGTGGCGTCTTCAATAACTGCTTTTTTGAGGGTTGCTTCCAGCTCCATCAAAGCCTTTTCTCGCTCTGCCCGCCCATTCATAATATCGGATATTTGCTGAAAAATTCCCGAAATAATTCTTGACCTTATTTCTTTATCCATAGCAGACGAACTTATCTCATTGATTTGTGTTTTTAGCTTTGAAACAAGCTCATCTTCACGTTTGCGTATATGTAATTCTACTTCTTTGCTTTGAATAATACGTTGCAATATAGCCTCTCTGCGCGTACTTCTATTGCCGGTCAGCCTTTCGTTTCCAAAAATCCCCGATGTTCTTGAACCAACCGTGGTTGTAGAGGAATTGCTTTGCTGTATAATCATGTTAGCGCACTCCTTCCGTGGAATATACTTTAACCTTATATCGGTAACTGACTTGCTTTTCTTAATATTCGTGAACAAAAAATAATTTTTCAAAAAAAGTGTTGACAAATATTTTTGGGTATGATATATTGTTGTTAGCACTCATATTGAGTGAGTGCTAACAATTTACGACAACGATGTCGAACAAAGTGGGGTGGAACTGTAAAATGCCGAAAATGAATGAAAGAAAAATGAAAATATTAGAGGCTGTTATAAGTGATTATATAGTTAGCGCAGAGCCCATTGGCTCACGCACCATAGCCAAAAAGTATGATTTTGGGCTCAGCTCCGCCACCATTCGCAATGAAATGAGCGACCTTGAAGAAATGGGCTATGTGGTTGCTCTTCACGCCTCCAGCGGACGTGTTCCTTCTAATAAAGGGTATAGGCTATATGTTGACAATGTGATGAAGAAGCGGCGTTTGTCGGCATCGGAAAGGGAGCTCTTGACGCAGGCTCTGCAAAACGAATCAGGAAAAATGGATAATATAATGCGTGAAATTGCCCAAGCGGTTTCTCACATCACAAATTACACAATAATAGCTACAGAACCTCTTGCAAAATCCCATAAAATACGCCAAATACAGCTTATT
>WRBU01000237.1 GCA_009784355.1 Defluviitaleaceae bacterium | reverse complement strand
CGCTATTCCCAAACGCCTTGCGTTTGGGGCTCAGTCGGCACTCCATGTATTAAATTGGAATTAGTATCATATGGTTCTTAAATACGAAAGGTGGAAACTCCATGAAATTAGGGTTTATCGGAGCAGGAAATATGGCTGGTGCAATTATTGGCGGCATTGTCAATTCTGGGTTATGCCAGCCAAAAGACATCATCGCCTCGGCATTAAGAAATCACCGCCTGCTTGCTCTAAAAGAGCAATACAGCATTTTAACCACGCAAGATAATGAAGAGGTAATCAAAAAATCAGATATAGTTTTTTTGTGCGTAAAACCGCAGGTTATCGACACAGTTATATCCCAAATAAAAAATACCGCAGCAAATGACAAAATTATCGTCAGCGTTGCGGCAGGCAAAACTTTGGAGCAACTGTATAGTATCTTTGAAGTCCCCGAAGCAAAAATCATACGTGCAATGCCGAACACCCCTTCTGCAGTAGGGTGTGGCATGACTGCAATTTGCCACCGCCCAAATATCCAGCCTCACGACTTGGACAATGTGCGTAAAATTTTTGAATCCATTGGGAAAGTAGCCGTTTTACCCGAAGAGCTTTTTCATGCTTTTATAGGTATTGCTGGTTCCTCCCCCGCTTATGTATTTATGTTTATAGAAGCAATGGCAGATGCTGGCGTATCACACGGTTTGTCAAGAAGCGATGCTCTAATTTTTGCCTCGCAAGCCGTATTGGGCGCGGCACAAATGGTGATTAATGCGGGCATCCATCCTGCTGTACTAAAAGACAATGTAGCAAGCCCAAACGGCACAACTATTGAAGCTATTTGCGAGTTGGAAGCGAGAGGCTTTCGCAATGCCGTAATATCAGCCGTTGATGCCTGTGTGCAGAAATCCAAAAAAATGTCAAAGGATGAATAATTATGAAAAATCCCTCTTCAAAAAATAAATATGCCGCCGAGCTTTTAGGGTCAATGTTTTTAGTAATGGCTTCGATTAGCTCCATGGTACTGTTTACAGCAGTTTTTAATGCTTCAAAAGATATTGCGGTGGTTGCAAATGCGCTTTCAGTAGGCTTTGTTCTCATTGCACTAATAGAAATTTTCGCCCCGGTTTCTGGGGCGCATTTTAACCCTGTCGTTACTCTCATAATGCTATTTGAGTGCAAAATTGATGCTGCAAGAGCTGTACTATACATTTTTTTCCAAATTTTAGGTGGTATGTTTGGGGTTGTCGCAAGTCATTTGATGTTTTACGACCACCTTGGATTTATACTTCAAATATCTGAAAATTCACGTCACGGCTATCCTTTCTTCAGCGAAATTTTCGGAACTTTTATTCTTGTGCTTGCTATTTTATTACTTGTCAAGCATGGTTCGCAAAAAATATCTATCATTATCGGGCTTTTGGTCGGCGGACAGCTTCTTGCTACATCATCCACAATGTTTGCCAACCCGCAAGTAACCTTTGCACGAATGTTTTCAAATACCGCAAGCGGAATTCGTCCAACGGATGCCGCTTTGTTCGTCGCTATGCAAATTATTGGCGCATTACTTGCATATGTGATATATAGGCTATTTTTTGCGCAAAAATCCAAAGGAGGTAAATCAAATGATTAAAGTTGGTTTTATTTGCGTACACAATTCTTGTCGTAGCCAAATAGCAGAAGCTCTAGGCAAGCATCTCGCTTCCAATTTTTTCAAAAGTTACAGCGCAGGAACTCACACAAAAGACCGCATGAACCCTGACGCTGTGCGTATTGTGAAGGATAAATTCAACATTGATATGGAGCAAAGCCAGCACCCAAAAATTTTAAGCGACATTCCCGAGCTTGATATTGCAATAACTATGGGCTGCAATGTAAATTGTCCCTGGTTGCCCTGCAAACACAAAGAAGACTGGGGGCTTGACGACCCTACAGGTAAAAGTGATGATGAATTTTATAAAGTAATTGATGAAATAGAAAGAAAAATTTTAGAGCTTATTAAAAGGCTGCCTAACTTGATTTAGCAACAGGGTCTGTTAAGTCTTCAATAGCCCCGCCTGCAATAGCCCATAAATATAGGCTTGCAACCGAGCCGTAAGGCGAATACCGCTTGCGGTACTTTTCAAAAAGCTCTTTCGTAACTTTTTTGTGACGGTACAACATCCGCATACCACGCAAAATTGCCAAATCTCCGTAACTCAATATATCTTGACGCTTCATAGAAAAAATCATTAGCATTTCTGCCGTCCAAACGCCTATTCCGTCGACTTTTATAAGCTCGGCAACTACTTGCGCATCACTTTTTTCATGCAAAGCATTAATATCCAGTCTACCATCAAAAACAAGCTCGGCGACATTGCGGATATACCCCGCTTTTCTAAACGTCATTCCAAACATTTGTAATTGCTCCACAGTATAATTAAGTATAGCCTCTGATGAAATCTCACCAAGTGCATCCGTCATGCGCAGCCAAACTGTTTGTGCCGCTTTTGCAGAAATTTGCTGCCCTACTATGGAATGAACCAAAGCCGAAAATAAATCTGGATTTGTCTCACGCAAAAAAGGCTCAATTAAATCAATCGCTGCCGCTAACTTCTTGTCCTTTTTCTTCAAATGGCATATTGCATCGCCGCTTATATTAAAAAAATCCATAACCACTTCACCTCTAACACATTTTATCACAAAAAAATCGGACGAGCAATGCTCGTCCGAAAAAATACGTTTTTAGTGACCACAGATTAACTCCAAATCACAATTCCGCTATCCCTCGAACTTATCAAGG
>WRBU01000236.1 GCA_009784355.1 Defluviitaleaceae bacterium | reverse complement strand
GCGCCATGCGTCAACTCATGCGGCGGGTGTTGTTATTTCCGATGCTCCATTGACTAGATATTTGCCTTTGCAAACCAATGATGGAGTGATTACTACCCAATTCACCATGGATACCCTAGAAGAGCTCGGCCTCTTGAAAATGGATTTTTTGGGGCTTCGTACCCTTACGGTAATAAATGATACTGTCGCAGAAGTGCAACGCAGACATGGTGTAAAAATTGACCTAGACCAAATTAATATGAGTGACCCTAAAATTTTTGAAGCCATTGCTGGCGGCAAAACTGAAGGCATGTTCCAGCTTGAAAGCCGTGGAATGACTAGCTTTATGAAAGAGCTTAAGCCAACAAGCATTGACGACCTTACAGCGGGCATATCCCTTTTCCGACCGGGACCTATGGATTTCATCCCAAAATACGTGCGAAGCAAAAATGCCGGAATGGCTGTGGTTTACGCCCATCCTTTGCTTGAACCAATTTTGCAAGAAACCTATGGCGTAATTGTGTATCAAGAGCAGGTAATGCAAATTGTGCGTGTGCTTGCGGGCTATTCTCTTGCGCGTGCTGACCTTATCCGCCGTGCAATGAGCAAAAAAACCGAAGACGTTATGGCGAGAGAAAAACAGTTCTTTATACACGGCATTGAAGGTGAGGTGGCTGGCTGCGTTGGCAACGGCATTTCTCAAAAAGTCGCCGAGCAAATTTGGTATGAAATGGCGGATTTTGCAAAATATGCCTTTAATAAAGCCCATGCCGTAGCGTATGCTACTGTTGGCTATCAAACTGCATGGCTAAAAACATATTATCCTTCTGAATACATGGCGGCACTTCTTACATCCGTTATGAGTCAAAATTCTAAAGTAGCGGAATACCTAAATGAATGTAAAAAAATGGGCATTGAGGTGTTGCCGCCGGATATAAATCAGTCATTTGCCACTTTTTCCGTAGTAGACGATAATAAAATTCGTTATGGATTAAATGCCATCAAAAACCTTGGACGACCAACAGTTGCCGTATTAGTGAAAGAGCGGAAAAAAGACGGCGAATTTAAATCGTTGACAGACTTTATTGGGCGCATTGCCGACAGCGACTTAAACAAACGCTCTATAGAAGCCCTTATTAAAGCAGGAGCATTTTCGAGCCTTGGCGGCAAGCGCAGTCAGTATATTTGTATTTATGAAGGGCTAATGTCCTCCATCGGAAACAGCCGCCGCCAAAATATGAGCGGACAAATATCGCTGTTAGACATGGGGCAAAAAAGCGAAAGAGCTGAAATTATTGCCGACCAGCTACCTGACATACCTGAATTTTCTATGGAAAAATTGTTGACAGACGAAAAGGAGATTATGGGAATTTATGTTAGCGGTCATCCTATTTTGGCATACGAAAAGCAGATGCAGCCGCTTGTTAATTTGTACAGCAGAGAATTAAATTTTGATGAAGGTGACGAAGCAGGAGACGCTTCAAATAGTATTTTGCATAGCGAAAACGAAAGCACTTTGCGGGATGGACAAATGGTAACTGTTGGCGGTATAATTAGCAAAAAAAATATAGTCTATACTCGAAAAAACAATACACCAATGTGCTTTTTGACCATAGAAGATATGTATGGGTATCTTGAAATTGTGGTGTTTTCCGCCATTTATACGGAGGTTGCAAAGGAGCTTAATGAAGGGCGGGTGATAGTCGTAGACGGCAAGGTTTCGTTGCGGGAAGACAAAGGAAACGCTGTAATATGCGACAAAATCCGATTCCTACAACCTGATGACACAATGCAAACCCAAAATCTCACTTTGTGGCTAAAAATCCCTGCTGAAAGTGGACTAGCCCCTCAAAACTTATTAGAAGGGCTTTCTCGCTACGGCGGCACGACCCCCGTTGTCATTTATGACGAAAGCACGAAACAGCGATTGCGTTTAAAACCCGAACATTGGGTCAATGTTGACAGCCCACAGCTAATAATCACTTTGCAAGATATTTTGGGTGAAGATGCTGTAATAATAAAATAAAGTCGTATATATAGGAGGAGTAGCCGTGGCAATTAAACCATTTGAAGACTTTGTATTACACGATACTCCCGACCCTGCAGTTATTGAAAAGTACACAGATGTACTTCCTCATGCCGTAATTAATATTTGGAAGGACTATGGGTTCGGGAGTTTCGCAAAAGGGTTTTTGAAAACGATTAACCCAGACGAATATCAGGAATTATTAAATGAAACTTACATGAAAAAAACACAGCCAATTCCTGTATTCACAACAGGGTTGGGTGACATAATCGTTTGGGATAAATTTGTAACTGCCGACGGCGTTTATAACTGTTTTGAAATTGTCTTTTACAGAGACGGCGACACAATGTTTTTATGCGAGGTCAATGACTTGGATGAAGATGATTTTTTCACCGATAATTTGACAGATTCGGATACCTATAAAAATGAATTCTTTTGGGGGGCATATTTAGAAGCCGTTAAAATACAAAGGACAACCCCGGCATACGATGAATGCTATGGTTATGCCCCGTTATTGGGACTAGGTGGAGCAGAGCAAGTTCAAAATTTGCAGATAGTTAAAATAAAAGAGTACATTACGCTCATAAAAGAAATGGTAGGCAATGTATCTCCTCGAGAATAATGTAAAGGAGGAAAATAAATGTTAAGAAAAGCGAAAATTATTGCAACAATCGGACCTGCCTCGTGGGAAAAGGACACCATCAAAGAGCTGATAAAAGCAGGGATGAATGGCGCACGTCTTAATTTTTCGCATGG
>WRBU01000235.1 GCA_009784355.1 Defluviitaleaceae bacterium | reverse complement strand
TTTTTTTGATTTTTTTTTTGATTTTTTTGCGGGGGTGTGGGGGATGTGGTAATTACTGGCTTTACCCCATCTACCCCATCTATTTTATTTCTTTTTGACGATTTTACTAATGTCCCATTTTTTTCCAAAATTCGCCTGCATGGCAGATTTTGCAGTATCTTGATGCTGCTTTGCTGCAAGCCGCTCTCTATGAGACGTAGTCTTATTGACCGAATTTGACTTCATGCCTTCATTATCTACAAGTTCATGCGGTATCTCACCTAAAAAGCGGGACGGCGGATTATAATTTGTTTGTCCATTGTGCATTCTTCGTGCAGCATGGGTAATATAAAGCTGTTTTCTTGCACGGGTTATGCCTACATAGCATAATCGCCGCTCTTCTTCCATTTCATTTGTTGAACCCGTTGCAGCACGATAGCCCGGAAAAATTCCTTCTTCCAGCCCAGGCAAAAACACCGTGTTAAATTCTAGACCCTTGGAGCTGTGAAGAGTCATCAATGCCACCGCATCATCATTCTCTTTAAGCGAATCTATATCGGCAACCAGAGCAACTTCTTCCAAAAACGACGACAAATTCGGAGCTTCGTTGTAATTTCCGATAAATTCTGTTACTTTATTGATAAGCTCGGAAAGATTGCCGACACGGTCTGTCCCAAGTTGAGCATCTTCTTCTAAAATGGCGTGGTAGTATCCGGTTTTGGCAAGCATAGCTTTAGCAAACTCGTCCAACTGTAAATTTGAAGCGTCTTCACGCAGGCTCTCCAAAAGCTGTACAAACTCCACAATCTTTTTAACCCTTGACTTATTTTCAGAAAACTCTTCGCAGCGAGTTAATGCATCGTAAAATTTTATACCTTGCTCACTCGCAATTTTTTCAAAGAACTCGATTGCGGCATCGCCAATGCCCCGCTTTGGTACATTTATAATTCGTTTTAACGAAACATCATCATAAGGATTCGCAATGGTTCGCATATATGCCAACGCATCTTTAATTTCACGGCGTTCGTAAAAACGCAAGCCGCCAAAAATACGATATGGTATATTGCGGGCAACCAACCTATCCTCTATAAGGCGGGATTGGGCATTTGTGCGGTATAGTACAGCAAAGTCTTTGTTTTTTGCTCCGCCTGCAATGCCTTTTTCAATTTTTTCTACTATGTAATACGCTTCGGATTGGTCGTTTTCAGCTTTATGCAAAGTTATATTTTCACCGCCGTCAGCATCTGTCCATAAATTTTTGCCTTTACGTGAAGAATTGTTGCGAATGACAGCATTTGCCGCATTTAAAATATTTGATGTAGAGCGATAGTTTTGCTCCAACTTAATAATGACAGCCCCCGCAAAATCCTTTTCAAAATCTAAAATATTACGGATATTTGCACCACGCCATCCGTAAATGGATTGGTCATCATCCCCTACCACACAAAGATTTCCGTGAACAGAAGCTAACATCCGCACCAAATTATATTGTGCAGTGTTTGTATCTTGATATTCGTCCACCATAATGTAACGGAAACGGTTAGCGTATTTTTCTAAAATTTCAGGATGCTTCGCAAATAACTCGAGAGTTTTTAAAATAATGTCATCAAAATCTAGGGCATTGTTGCCATACAGCTCTTTTTGATAGCGAGCATAAATTTGAGCGATTTTTTCATCACGATAACCTCCGCCCACTTGTTCTGCGTATTTTTGGGCTCCAATCATCTCATTTTTGGCTGCAGAAATATTGTGCAGCATAGATTTAGGCGCGTATGTCTTGTCATTTAGATTCATATCCTTTATAACAAATTTCATTAAGCGGATTGCGTCGTCGCTATCATAAATTGTAAAATTATTATCATAACCTAAGTGGTGAATTTCACGTCGCAAAATACGCACACAACAAGCGTGGAAAGTGAAAACCCACATATCGTGTACAGCCTGCGGTGCAAGATGGGCAATGCGCTCTTTCATTTCTTTTGCTGCCCTATTAGTAAAAGTTATTGCAAGTATATTGTAGGGTTGTGCTAAATGCTGCGCAATATATGCCATGCGATGAGTAAGCACACGGGTTTTGCCGCTTCCTGCGCCTGCTATAAGCAAAAGAGGGCCTTGCGTGTGTAATACTGCTGCCTTTTGCATTGGGTTTAATCCCGCCGTGAAATCTACTTCGTTATTCATAATTCTTTTATCCTCCAAAAGATAAGGCGAGCAATGCCCACATGGAGCTTGCCGCCTGAATTGGTAAAAATCAATTATTTCTCTTGTAACATGCGCCATTGAGAGTGGACATAGCACTACTAATGCTTATTAGGTGCTACATTGACTGTTCAGTGGTATGATATATTCCTGTTTTTTCGTCAAGGAAAACGTATAACCTTGATGTGTCGTGCCTCATTTCTGTAATGTCTAATTGACCGACAAAGAGCAATGGTTCTTCATCAATGAAAATCCAACGTGCCCCTTGTAACCATCTTGGCGTACCTTTCATACATTTGAATCTTTTTTTATTTCTTCTTTTAAGAATTTTTTTAACTCAATTCCTTTTTTATCTCCTGCTAATTCTAAAAGTTTTTGAAGATAAAAGCTCGGTAAATCAACCCAATTAGGCTGTGAACTCAAAAGGAGAGAATGTAATTTCAACTCCTCATCATTTTCTTCAAACTCTACTTGCTTGCTTTTCAGAAACCTCTTTAAGCCTCCTAAAGAATTTATCAAATCCTCTAGGTTGTACATATCTTGTTCAATCAAATAAAGATACAAATTATCTCCTATATATGATTCAAAAGTTAG
>WRBU01000234.1 GCA_009784355.1 Defluviitaleaceae bacterium | reverse complement strand
TTAAGCATAGGATATATAGTAATTGGCGAAAACGGTGCGCCGCTTGGCATGGGCGAAAGAGGTCCATATGGTCCATTTTTTGCAGTGCTAAATGGAATGGCAAACAACAACTGGGCAAGAACCCTGCAGTCTATTGCTATTAATTAGAAGAAACTATGACCGACAATAATTTTGTACTTACAATTTCAGATTTGCGTTTCAAATATGCTGACCGATACCGCCGTAGCTCTTTTGAGCTAGTTGTGGATGAGTTCGCCCCAAAGCCTTCTGTTTGCACAGCGGTTATGGGTGAAAACGGAAGCGGAAAAACTACGCTTGGAAAGCTGGTCGCAGGAATTTTGCGACCAGCTTCTGGCTGTATTTTTTACAATGGAGTAGATATATCGGACTTAAAACTTGGTGAAATTGGGCGGCAAGTTGGATATTTATTTCAAGAACCCTCCCGACAGATTTTTGCATCAAAACCATTAGACGAAATAGCTTTTCCATTAGAATTGCGGGGCATTGACAAAGAAGAAGCACGTACACGTGCAAAAAAGCTACTTGATGAATTTGAACTCTCTCACATTATAAATAACACGACATTCACCCTCAGCCGTGGTGAGAAACAACGACTTGCCATTGCTGCCGCAATGATTGTTAATCCCAAATATTTTGTGCTGGATGAACCCACAACAGGCTTGGACAAGCAAAGACGTAAAATTTTAGCTAAAACCCTTAAAAAAATGCAAGAAAACGGCATGGGTATTTTGCTAATTAGCCATGATATGGAGTTTGTTGAAGCTATGGAGGCAGAAATACGCACAATGAAGGGAGGGCGGCTTCTTGATGCAAACAAGAGTTAAGCCCGACCCGAGAGTAATTTTTGCTTTAGTTTTTGGCACGTCCAGTTTTGCCATCATAATTCGTGAGGATGTTGTGGCAGTTTTAGGTTTGCTTGTATTAACACTTACATTTGCAATGATGCTTGGCGTAAAACTTGGTCGTTTGTTTAAACGATTGAAGCGATTGTGGCAAGTGCTAATTTTGGTTACCTTGTTGCGCAGCTTTTTTGCCCCTTCCGGCATCGTCCTTTTGGCACTTTGGGATGTGCCTTTACTGACAACAGGGGGACTCGCTATCGGACTTTTAGTGTCTTTGCGCCTTATTATTTTTATTATTGGCGCATCAATGTTTACGGTGTATCCTGCTCGTGGCTTAATACAAGCCATGGTGCAAATGAAAATGCCCTATGAAATTGCATATATGGTATCTATCGGACTGAGATTTGTGCCTTTATTTGCAGAGCAATTACGGGACAGCCTAACCGCATTGCAATTACGTGGTGTGGTTATTGAGGAATTAAAATTGCGAAAAAGACTTTCTATATATACTTACTTGCTATTGCCCGCAATAGTTTCGGGCTTGCAACAAGCCAAGGAATTAGCGATGTCCATGGAAATGCGTGCATTTAGGGCAATGCCCAAGCGCACAAGTTATTTCAAACTGCATTTTAGCAAATGGGATGCCCTTATGCTTTTTGGCGTGGTTGCTCTTTGTGCGGTAATTGGTTACGCAGTATTTAATTACAATTTTTATGAGGTTATAATGATGGAAATTTTGGAGGTGTACTACTGATGAAGGTATTTAGCGTGTGCGGCATTTCGGGTAGCGGCAAAACCACCACTATCGAAAATATTATCAAAGAACTCGTGGCTCGTGGTTATCGGGTTGGCTCTGTGAAAGACATTCATCGTGATGGTTTTACAATAGACCCCGTTGAAACAGCAAATACACGCCGCCACAAAGCCGCTGGCTCTACTTTGGTTTGTGCTCGTGGTTTTGAGGAAACAAGTATGCTTTACCCCACACAGCTTCCCATGGACAAAATTTTAGATTTTTATGAAAAAGACTACGATTGGGTTGTGCTTGAGGGGGTAGATTGCATTGCGGTTCCTACCATTGTAACGGCTCATACCGCCGAAGATTTGGCGCAAAAGTGGAGTGCGATGTCTATCGCTGTGTCTGGGCGAATTTCTTGCGAAATAAGCGAACATAATGGCAAGCCAGCAATAGATGCTACTACAGGTATAAAGCAACTGGTAGATTTACTTGAACTAAACGTATACGAACGTCTGCCAAATTTTCCGCCTGAATGTTGCGGGGCTTGCGGAATGCAAAGTTGCGGAGATTTAGCCGCTGCTATTGTAGGTGGAACAAAACGCCGCAGCGATTGTGTTGCCGACCAAGGCATAGAGCTTTTTATAAATGAAAAACGCATTTTAATGGTTCCTTTTGTACAAGCAATTCTTAAAAATGCACTGGTTGGTGTAGTTAGTGAATTAGAAGGCTATGAAAAGGGGTGCCAAATTGACATCAAACTCTTCGACAATCTACTTCAAATCCAAGAGAAATAAAGTGCGTTTGAGCAACGGACGAATTGAGAAATTTCACATTTCAAAAGAAACTGCACAATTTGAAGCAAACAAACTTGTAAGACTTCATAGCATGGGTTTGGCTGTCCCAAAGGTTTTATCAGCCAAAGACAATATTATTATCATGGAGTATATCGATGCAGCTCCCCTGCCCGATTTGATTGATGTTTGGGAAAACAAGCTATGTTCATCATCACAAGAGCTTGCCGCAAAAGGTGTCATTGATTGGCTTGCCAAATATTATATTGCTGTTGATAATGCAAATACAGGCATAACACGTGGTGATATAAACGGGCGTAATTTTCTTTTTGACGGCAAAAAGGTTTGGGGCATAGACTTTGAAGAGCAGGCTTGCGGAACAATAATTGAAGATATTGGACAGCT
>WRBU01000233.1 GCA_009784355.1 Defluviitaleaceae bacterium | reverse complement strand
CCCCATAAGACCCATCGTAGTAATTCTCAGAAAAGTCAATTTGCTGCGACTGGGCAAGCAACACCTCTTGCAAGCTATTGCGACCCGCGGTCATTTGTCTAAAAATTTGCTGTGCCAGCCCCATGCCATTGCCTTGTTGTACGGCGGCTCTTGCCGTCTTTTCATCCAACATATCTTGGAAGATTTCTTCGGTTTGGGTACGCGGAAACAGGCTGTTTTCGCTGTTTACTGTATTGCGCATTGCACGAAACATCATCTGTACAAAATAAGCCTCAAATTCTTTTGCCGCCGCCATCATTGCAACATCATCGCCGCTTATTGCCGCCAAGTCAAGATTTTCGAGATTATTTGAACGGTTAGCCGCATTTATAGCATGTTGCGTCATTTGTGTGTTAATAGCCGAAAAATCCATCGTCAATCACCTCAAAATTATCTTCTTAACTGATTAGCCTGTTGCAGCATGTCGTCAGATGCTTGTATTGCACGGGAATTGACCTCGTAGGCACGCTGTGCAATAATAAGGCGTACCATTTCTTCCGCCAAATTTACATTTGAAGATTCTAAAAAGCCTTGTAATACGCCTGAAATGACAACAGTTTCGCCGTCTGCTTCCATCAAAGGCTCACCAGAAGCCCCTGTCTGTATAAAAAAGTTACGCCCAATGGCTTCAAGTCCTTGTACATTTGGAAATTGCACCAAGGCAATTTGGAGGCCAAAATCTTCAAGTTCGCCATCAGCTCCAGAGAAAAATATAGTGCCGTCGTCATTAACAGCCATGGTTGATACATTGGCATCACCGGGAATAATTATAGGCTCTAATCCTATGTCTAAAACAGGGAAGCCCTCCGATGTAACAAGCATCAAGTCCCCATCCATAGGGGAAAGCCTAAAGCCGCCGTCGCGGGTGTAAACTACTGTGTCAAGGTCTTGTTGTATTGCAAAAAACGCAGGACCATTTATAGCAAAATCTGTTAGTCCTTCCGTGCGCTCCAAATTCCCCATTTCAAACGAACGCGTAGTGGCTATTGGACGCACACCAAGACCAATTTGCAAATTGGTTGGTCCCATAATATCTGTTGCAGGGTCTACTGTTGCTCTTCGCATTGTTTGGTACAAAAGCGACTGAAATTCCATGCGTTCTCTTTTAAAGCCTGTTGTATTAACATTCGCAAGATTGTGTGCTATCAAATCCACATTAGTTTGTTGCGCCGTCATTCCCGACGCTGCTGTCCATAATGAACGCATCATAAGTCATTACCTCCAAAAAATACGTTATCTACCCTCGTGCTATTTCATTTACCGCTTGACGCAAAGTATCATCTTGTATTTGTACCATGCGGGCATTTGCTTCGTATGAGCGGGATATGGAAATCATTTCTACCATCTCACGCACCATATTTACATTCGACTCTTCAATAACACCTTGCAAAACTCTGCCTGTAAACGCTGTTTCTACACCCGTTTCATACAATGTGTAAAAACTGTGTCCAAAAGGACGAAGGTCTGACAAATTTTCAAAACTTGTAATGCCAAGGTTTGCTATAAATGTATCGTCAACTACTATCTCACCATTTGCCCCAATTACGATTGTGCCATTTGGAAGAGTGATTGTGTTACCGTTATCATCTAGCACAGCAAAACCGCCGTGGGTAATCAAAACACCATCCGGCGAAATAGTAAAGCTCCCAGCCCTTGTAAACATCTGTTGTATCTCGCCTTCTTCATCTACAAAGCTGACACGGAAAAATCCCTCACCTTCTAGCGCAAGGTCAAGGGGCGAATCCGACTGACGTAGACTGCCCGCCGAAAAATCTCTATGAATTGTATTAAAACTAACACCCAAAGACATTGGTCCAAGCTGTGCGGAGCCAACCACATTAAATCCACGCATTTCATAATCACGCACACGCCTTGCAAACAAATCGCCAAAAGACTGAGTAACAACCACATCGCGGTTAAACCCAGCCGTACCAGCATTTGCAAGGTTGTTCGACACAACATCCATGCGTTTTTGCTGTATGCCCATGCCTATTGCAGATGTATATATCCCTCTAATCATCTAATTTCCTCCATCTGATACCATTTCGACTTAAACACGTCACGGCACATTTTTGAAAATATGCATGGTTCACGCATTTTTCAAAAATGCGGGGTGTCGATGTTTAATCGGATATGGTTTGAAAAATGGTTTAACTATCACTATATCACAAAAAGACAAGCCATGCAAGACTATTTTTTGAATTTTTCCGCCATATATTCAACATATTTCCCTGTGCCAAGAGCAACACAGCTGAGGGCATCCTCGGCAACAACAGCATTTATGCCCGTTTTTTCTTTTATTAGCTTATCCAGCCCAAATAAAAGTGAGCCGCCGCCTGTCATAACAATTCCGCGCTCTATAATATCACCTGCAAGCTCTGGAGGAGTTCTTTCAAATACATTGCGGACGGTGTCTATTATAGCAGAAACGGATTCTTTAAGAGCTTCCCTAGTTTCTTCCGAATGCATGGTGATGTTGACAGGCATTCCCGTAATCAGGCTGCGCCCTTTAACATCCATAGAAATATCTGTGCTACGTTTAAAAGCTGTGCCTATGTCAATCTTTATATCTTCTGCGGTGCGTTCACCTATTAACAAATTGTGCTTTTTGCGCACGTAACGTATAATTGCCTCGTCAAAATCATCCCCCGCCACTTTTACCGATGCCGAAACAACACATGCTCCAAGAGATATAACGGCAACATCTGCAGTGCCGCCGCCTATGTCTACAATCATAGAGCCACGCGGTTTTGCAATGTCAATACCAGCACCAAT
>WRBU01000232.1 GCA_009784355.1 Defluviitaleaceae bacterium | reverse complement strand
GAGCGTAACCCACAAATTAATTATAGGGGACAATTACGACGCATTGCAAAACCTCCTTATTCAATATAGGGGCAAAATTGACGTTATTTACATAGACCCGCCTTATGGCAAGGATAGCATGGGGGAGTTTGCACAAACGAATTATGAAAATGCAATAACACGGGATAATTTGCTTTCGATGTTGCACCCACGGCTTACCCTAGCACGCCAACTGCTTACTGACAGCGGAGTTATCTTTTGCTCTATTGATGATAGAAATCAGGCTTATGTTAAGGGGTTGTTTGATGAGGTTTTTGGGGAGAGTGATTTCGTTTGTAATTTCGTTTGGAAATCAAAACTTGGCAAAGTTGGAACGACAGAGTCAGTAAGCTCTACCCACGAATACATACTTTGCAGTGCAAAAAATATCGAATATGCAGTGTTTAAGTCTATTGAAAAAGAAAATAATGGCAGGAAAGAAAACTTAAGACAATGGGGACAGGCAGATAGGCGAGAAGACAGACCCTCTATGTTTTATCCGATTGAAATAGATGGTGTCAAAGTGTTCCCGATAAAAGAAAATGGCGTTGAAGGTCGTTGGAGAGTTAGCAAAACACGAGCAGAGGAGTTGTTGAAATTAGGACAACTAGAATTAGTTGAAAAAGAAAGTAAACATGAAATATATAGAATATTCTCAAGCGGAGTTTCGTCAACCCCAGAGCAAACTTTGCTTTTAGATGACACAGGAACAACTGCAAGAGGAACTTTAACGCTAAAAAGTCTAGGGTTAGAAAATACTTTTGGCTATCCAAAACCAGTTGAACTTATGAAACATTTTGTTAGGATTTGTTCAAACAAAAATTCTATCATCATTGACTTCTTCGCAGGAAGTGGCACAACAGGACAAGCTGTGTTGGAGCTTAACAAACAAGATGGCGGCAACCGCAAATTCATCCTAGTAACAAACAACGAAAAAACAAACACAACCCCAAACGGAATAGCCCACGACGTAACCACAAAACGCCTAAAACGGGTAATGACAGGCAAATGCTACGACGGAACGGATGATTTTAAATGGCTTGATAAAAATGAACCTCTAGGCGATAGTCTTGATGTTTACGACATTGCAACCATCTCTCCCTACGATAACAAACCCTTTAAAGTAATTGACGAAACCTTGTACGGACAGCAAAAACTGGATGTCAACGAAAAGGTTAAGTGGGTGTGTGAAAATTTTGAAGCGGTTCAAAGGACTGTTGAAGGCGATAAGGACTACACAAGGCGTATAGGGGGCGGGGAATAATGCTGCAAGAAGCAAAGGACTTACAAAATGGCGCAGTTGCAAGTTTGGTCGCACTTACCGCCGCCCAAGACGAAATTACTTTTAAAGCCCCAACAGGCAGCGGCAAAACATATATGATGGCAGACATGATGAACCGTATTCTCGCACAGGACGAGGATGTAGTTTTTCTCGTGTCCACCCTTTCAAAAGGCGACCTTGCCACGCAAAATTATGAAAAATTTGTGGAGTATTCGTCAAAAGGCTTGTTTAATAATATAAAGCCCTATCTTATATCCAGCGAAATTAGCGGGGAGGAAAGGCTTTTTGTGCCTCCAGAGCATAATGTGTATTTGTTGCCACGGGATTTGTACAAAAAAGGCGGCAGGCTTATGCAGGGGGCTATGGAGAATTTTTTGCTTAATGTAAGGATGGACAAGCGTCTTGGCGGGCAGGGCAAACAGGTTTATTTAATAAAAGACGAATGTCATATTGCAACAAAAAACCTTGACAGCCTTTCACAAAAGACTTTTGCCAAAGTTTACAACTTTTCCGCCACACCAAAGCTGTCACGTGGACAACACCCCGATGTTGAAATTAAAAACGAGGATGCGGTAGCCGCCAAATTAATTAAAGATGTTGAACTTATTGACGACTGGGACGTTGGGGTTGGCGATGCTGTGCGCAAATTTGAAGAAATTAAGGGAGAGTACCGCAATTTGCTTGGGGTTAATCCCTGCCTTATCATCCAAATTTCTAACAAAGACAAGGCTGACGAGGAGCTTGCGGAAATATATAGAGAGCTTGACAAAACCAACCTAAAATGGATGCTTATTGTAAATAACGACAAAGAATGTGACACAAACGACAATTTTAAGGCAAAAAAGCTGTCCGTAAACAAATGGAAGGACTACGCAAAGGGGGATGAATCCACTATTGATGTTATTATTTTTAAAATGGTGATAACAGAAGGCTGGGACATTCCCCGAGCCTGCATGTTGTATCAAATGAGAAATTCAAAGAGCAAGCAGCTTGACGAGCAGGTTATGGGGCGTGTGCGCCGCAACCCTAGCTTGCTTAAATTTGCAAACCTCCCACCCCAAGCGCAAAAATTGGCGATGACTGCTTGGGTGTGGGGTATTGTGCCGGATGACATGAAGAAAAGTTTTGGTGTGAAGCTGTGGCAAGACAGCGACATTATCACCAACGAAATTAAAATTAAAACCACAAGGTTAAAGTCTTTGGCGGAAAAGCAAGACTTTAATATTGCGGAATTTTTAAGCAAACAACCAGCCGTTGTTGCGGGTACAAGTATTTTTAAGTTGTACAATGAATTTAAAAATGCGGAAAACAGCGTTAGGGAAATGGGCATCAATTATGCAACAAATTACACGAAATGGCGGGAATTTGCGGAGAATATTGAAGCCGTTTCAAAAGAAAGCAACCAGCATATTTGTGATTATGAAAACAGTATGGAGGTAGCAAAAAACGACGAGGGGCAGGAGGCGGAGGTTTCTTTTGCTGTGGCTTCTCATTATGCCGACAATGGGAATTATGT
>WRBU01000231.1 GCA_009784355.1 Defluviitaleaceae bacterium | reverse complement strand
GCAGGCATTGATATTGACCGCAAAAAAATAACCATACCTGATGCAATTAAAACTTTGGGCGAACACAGTGCGGTGGCTCGTCTACACACGGACGTGACGGCAAAAATTTCGCTGGTTATTAAGTCAAAGATAAATTAAATTTGGGAGGAGCAAGCAAATGAGAGGCAGAAATTTATTATTGATAGTAACATCTATCGTGATGATTCTTTTAGGGGGATATGCATTAGTAGTAGATTTGCTTGATATTTCAAACCCAGAGCAAGGCTTTAGGATTATTAGCTCATTAGCAGCATCTGCTATTTGTGTATTTGCTGGTTTCTTTGGTGTTTTATCTAAATCAAAAAAAGGAATTTTGATTGTAGGTATTTTACTTTCATTGGTTACAATTATTGATGTCGTGATTGGTATTGGCTTCTTTGATATGGGCCTTTTTCATCTCACACTTTTAATTTGGCCAGTTTTGTATTTATTGGGCTGGCACGTATCAGATAGAAAATAAGTATTGGCAGCGTTATTTTGTGCCCCTTGCATCATAAATCATATTTGGAAAGTGAAATAATATGGAAAATATTACAAACGAAAACCTTAAAATGCCTAGGGATGATGCCGCAGAGCTTGCTGTTATCAGCTCTATGATATTTGACAATGAGGCATTGATTGTTGGTGCGGAAAATTTGCGCACAGAGGATTTTTACAGGCTGGATTACCGTTTGGTTTTTCAGTCGCTTATGGACCTTTACAACACGGGCAGACCCGTGGATATTATCACGCTTAAAGACAATTTGGAAACCCGTGGGAATTTTGATAAAGTCGGCGGTTCGGTGGCTTTGGGGGCTATTGCTTCCGATGTGTCTACGTCTGTTCATATAAAACAATACTTGCGCATTGTGCAAGACAAGTCCACATTGCGCAAGCTAATTAACGCCGCCGCAATAATGCAAGAGGACAGCTTTGCAGGCATAAAGTCCACAGACGCTATTTTAGACAATGCCGAGGCTATTTTGTTTGCCATTGGGCAAAAGCGCAACATGCAGGGCTTTGTACACATTAATGATGCCCTGCTGACCGCCATGGATATAATAGAAAAAGCCTATGCACAAGGCTCGGCTGTAACGGGGCTTTCGTCAGGTTTTACCGACCTTGACACAATGACGGCGGGTTTTCATCCATCCGACCTTATATTAATAGCCGCACGCCCATCCATGGGCAAAACCGCCCTTGCGCTGAATATGATTGCAAATGCCGCAATTAAAAATAACGCACCATGCGCCATTTTTTCATTAGAAATGAGCAAAGAGTCGCTGGCAAGCCGCTTGCTTTCTTCTGAAAGCCGAGTAAATGCGAACAAACTACGCACAGGGCAGCTTGACCCAAAAGATTGGGACGACCTTGCCGCAGCAACATCAAAAATATCCTCTGCCCCCATATATATTGACGACACGCCCGGCATTACCGTGGCACAAATGCGCTCAAAATGCCGCAAGTTAAAGACGGAGCATGGGCTTGACCTTATTATTGTGGACTATCTCCAGCTTATGAGCGGAGGCGAAAATAGAAACCAAAACCGCCAGCAGGAAATTTCTGACATATCACGCAATCTTAAAGCCTTGGCAAGGGAGATGAATGCCCCTGTAATTGCCCTGTCCCAGCTTTCCCGTGCGCCCGAAGCACGAAGCGACCGCCGCCCCATCCTTTCCGACCTTCGTGAGTCGGGGGCGATAGAGCAAGATGCCGACTTGGTATGTTTTATTTATCGTGATGAATACTATAACAAAGACACGGAAGAACCGGGCGTGGCAGAGGTTATTGTAGCAAAGCAAAGAAATGGTGCGACTGGTACTATAAAACTTATGTATAAATCCGACCAAGTGCGCTTTGAGAATTATGCGAATTTTTCGCCGTATTGATTATGGGCAAACTACAGCGCAAACCAAACAGAATACCCGAATATGACTATTCGCAAGTAGGGGCGTATTTCGTGACCATCTGCACCAGTGATATGTCACACCTATTCGGAAAAATCGTAGGGGCGGCCGTCCCCGGCCGCCCACATACCGTCTTGTCAAACACAGGAAAAATAATCGAAAACGCAATTAATTATTACAACGAGAATTTAAATGGTATTTCATTTGATGTTTTTGTCATTATGCCGAATCATATTCATGCTATAATCAGCATTAACCATGAAGAAGCTCCTGCGGGCGGCCGAGGACGTCCGCCCCTACAACGGGTTGTTGGTAACTTGAAGGCTTTTGTGTCAAAGCAGGTTGGGTTTTCACCTTGGCAAAAGGGTTTTCACGACCACATTATACGCAATGATAGAGCATATCAAAAGATTTGGGAGTATATTGAGAATAATCCTTATACTTGGGTTGAGGATAGGTATTATAGCAAGGAGGAAACGCCATGAGAAACGATAACGAAAACAGCGCAGACCGTCTGCGCCGCAGGCTGCAAGAGCGCAACGACCGTGTAAACAAACAAAAGCCAAAATTAAGCCCATTTACGCTTGTGTCAATTTTAATAGTGCTTGTTATTTTGTTTATAGTGAGGGGAAATATGTAAGGGCGAACCTATCAGTTCGCCCGTTTTTGTGCTTAAATTTAGTTGGTTGAAAGCAGAGCGTGAGGGTTCATAGCCGTGCCGTCTTGCCTTACGGCAAAGCCTACGTGATACCCTAGTGCCGCAGTGAAAATACTTGGGCTGCCAACACTGCCTATAATTTGCCCGCGGTTTACTACATCACCAACAGCAATAGCTACGTCATCAGCCAGCTGTTTGTATGTAGTAAGCCAGCCATTGCCATGGTCTATTACTACG
>WRBU01000230.1 GCA_009784355.1 Defluviitaleaceae bacterium | reverse complement strand
TTAAATTGGAATTAGTATTACACCGACGACGTATATGCTTAATATCTACTAGGAGGCGTGAAAACGGCATGGCGGAAAATAAGCCGAAAAGGTATCGGAATGGAGATGCTAGACAGGCTCTTAAGGGGATGTAGTGACTTTGGACACAACACTTGTGGTTTTAGCGGCCGGAATGGGCTCTCGTTTCGGCGGACTTAAACAGATGACAGGGCTTGGCCCCAGCGGCGAAATGATTGCGGATTATTCCGTATACGACGCTATCAAGGCAGGCTTTACAAAAATTGTTTATGTAATAAAAAAAGAATTTGAAGAAGATTTCATTGAAAAGGTTTCCTCAAAAATAAAGGGCATAAAGGTAGAATTGGCTTTTCAAGACTTGCAAGACTTGCCGGGTGGCTTTAATGTTCCAGCAGAGCGTAAAAAGCCTTGGGGTACATCCCATGCCTTATGGGCGGCACGCAATGTGGTAAACGAGCCATTTATGGTTATTTCTGCTGACGACTTTTACGGGCGGGGCGTTTTTACATCCATGCATAATTTTTTAGCGCATGAGGTAAAAGACTGTGCGGACTATACCTTCGCAATGCCGGGGCATATTTTGGCAAATACCGTGAGTGATTACGGGAGTGTTTCCCGTGCAATTTGCACTGTGGAAAACGGTTTTTTGGTTAATGTGCGGGAGCTTCGCAAAATAGAAAAAAAGCCTGAAGGCATAGGGCATGATGTTTTTGGCGAGTTTGAGATTTTAGCAGATGATACCATTGTAAACATGCTTGTCTTTGGTTTTTCGCCTGCAATTTTTGCGGCAATAGAAGAAGGCTTTGCAGACTTTTTTGACGCATTCCCAAATGCGGTTGAAGAAGAATATTTTCTTAACAATGTTGTGAAAAAGCTGATTTTAGACAAAAAAGCGACTATGAGGGTATTGCCCGTAACAGACCGCTGGATGGGCATGACATATCCTCAAGATTTGCCCATCGTACAAAAAGCCTTAAGCGAGATGATTGCACGAAAGCTATACCCAACACCTCTCTTTTAGTATCAATCATCACACAACATTAATATTGCTGCTAAAAATAAAAGGTCACTGCTTGAATTGTCGCGAGCATTAGCAGTCGCTTCTTGGGCAGAAGTATTTTGAGACAAAAAGCTGCTAAACGGCTCTGGAATCTCTTGAATATTAATCATGTTTTGCATTCCGCACCTCATAAAAATCGTCTATATATAAAAATATTCTGGGCGGTGAGAAAATATGAAAAAAGACAAATGCTTTTATTGTGGTGAAAAAATGCAAAAAGGCGAAAATAAGCATAGTGTGACAATCGATTTTAAGCACATTATTTGTTGTAGCGCAAAATGCCTACTATTGCTTAACGAATATTTTGAATTTGTTCAATCAAACAAAAAGTGGTGGGTTTCGGGTTTGGTTGTCGGCGTGGTGTTGATATTTCTTTCGGGTTTTTTGTTTATCGCAAGTGTTGTTTTTGGCACTGTTGCGGTTGCCGTTGGCTGGGGCGTAACTGGACTAACCGTATACTTTTTCCCAGCCATCACAACGCAGGCAAATTTTTTAATGCCTTTGCGAAAAATGAAAAAAATTGCGAAAATTACGGGCTTCATAATGATGGTAACAGCACCTTTATGGTTTTTAGTGCTGTTTATTGTAACTTAAATTTGTTGAACCAAAGCCATTAGGCAAAAGGTCTAATAGGGTATATATCGTGTAGTTTGTCGGGCTTTGGGCAATGATAATTTTAAAATTAGGCGTGCAAAATTCCATCATAACTTGGCGGCAAACTCCGCAAGGGAAGCAATTTTTGCCGAGATCATCGCCCATACCGCCTACAATAGCAACTGCGGAAAACTTCATTACTCCATTAGCAACTGCTGTGAAAAATGCCGTTCGCTCAGCACAGTTTGTAGGAGAATATGCGGCGTTTTCTATATTGCACCCTATAAAGACCTCACCACTTTCAGCAAGTAGTGCCGCCCCAACCTTAAAGCCGCTATACGGTGTATATGCTAATTTTTTCGCCGCAATGGCTTTCTCAATTAGTTTTTCGTACTGCATAAAACCTCCTTGATTGGACGTGAAGTTATGATTGGGTTAATATACTTTATAATAATACTTTTAACTAGTATTTTAGGTGCAGTTGTTGGTTTGGGCGGCGGCATTTTTATTCGCCCGATTTTTGATGCTCTTGGTCATCACAATGTCGTAAACATCGCATTTTTTGTGAGTATTGCAATTATCACAATGTCGGTAGTTTCTACTGCAAAAAAAATAAAAGACGGACAAAAAATAAATTTTAAAGTGGCAGGAATTATCGCCATTGGTGCCGCTGTCGGCGGTATTCTGGGGGACATTTTGCGCCAAATGCTACTGGGAACATTAAACAGCGAAAGCAATTTCCAGCTTATACAAATAATAGCAACAGTATTTGTAATTTTGATAGCTTTATTTTTGTCTACCAAAACTAATTTGCGTTACGAAATAAAATCGCCGTTATTCCCGCCCATTTTTGGCGTAATTTTAGGTATAATCGCCTCATTTTTGTCCATAGGCGGCGGCATTTTAAATGTTCCTATTTTTATGATACTTTTTGGTATGTCAATCAAAGATGCTACAACAAATTCACTTGTTGTTGTTCTTGTTTCCCAAATTGCCGGATTTATAAATATGGTCATAGCGCAAGGCTTTTATGCCTTTGATTTGGGTATTGTTCCATTCGTAGTGGTCGCCGCTGCGGTTGGCGGTTTGCTTGGCGCACGTTTAACAAAAATTTTCTCAGAAAACACCGTTAAGCGGTTGTTTCAAGGCACTTTGGTTGCTGTAATGCTCCTCAACATCGCAAATGCGTTGTTTTTTCTTT
>WRBU01000229.1 GCA_009784355.1 Defluviitaleaceae bacterium | reverse complement strand
CATTGGCACAACGCTTGTTGCTTGGGTGTTTCCAAAAAGCTGTACAATACGCAAGGCTTGCTCGTTAAGGGTTTGCATTGAGCGAAGCAGGGGTGTTTTTTTGTCCAAGGCTTGCCCACCGTAGGAGCAAAACGCCGTGGGTATGTAAAGGGTGTTGTTTTTAATAAAGGCGTAGCTGGTAGCATCCCAAACGGTATATCCACGAGCCTCAAAAGTACAGCGTAAACCACCCGATGGAAAACTAGAGGCATCGGATTCACCTTTTACAAGGGATTTTCCAGAAAATTCCATAATAACATTACCATCCCCAGCGGGAGCAATAAAGCTATCATGTTTTTCGGCGGTAATACCCGTCATAGGTTGAAACCAGTGGGTAAAGTGAGTTGCTCCTTTTTCTACTGCCCAATCTTTCATTGCGTTAGCAACCACATTTGCTGTGTCAAGCGTCAAGCCTTCACCTTGCTGTGACATAGTGCGCTTCACCGCTTTAAAGGCATCTTTTGGCAGCCGCTGTGCCATCACACTTTCGTTAAACACCATTGAGCCAAATATATCTGTAACCTTTTGCATATTAGCACCCCGCAAACATTTTTTATCCGCTCATTTTATCACAGCGACATTTTTTTTGCAAGTTTAAATTGACGGCGTTATGTTGATATGTTACAATTAAACAAGCAAAATTTTAAGGAGGATTTTTATGTACTGCTTAGACTGCAATGCCAATTCACGGCCTGGCGCATCTTTTTGCGAAACATGCGGCAAAAAGTTTGCAATATCGGAGACCGATGTCTCGCCGCCGCAACAGGAAAATACCCCACAAGTTGTACCTCCCATAGTGCAGGAGTCCGTTGACGAATCAACAGTACAAGAGACTGTTACACAGGTGCATCCCGCACAACCAAACCAAGTGCCAAATGCTAACCCAGCACCTAACCCATATATTCCGCCGCCACAGCCGCCGACAAAAAACAAAACTGGTTTAATAGTCGGACTTATCACGGTTGGATTGGTAATTGCCGCTGCTATTTTGTTGATTTTAATCGACCCATTTGATTGGAATATTTTCAATCGAAATAACAGCGATTCAAACATTTCGGCAAACAACCAAGGTCAAGAGCAAGATGATGCAGAATATAGCACATATGCCGAACAGCTACTGCTATACAGACCGTGGCAAAATTTTGGTTATACAAATACATATCAACAAATTTTAGTGCGGTATATTGTCAACATTGAATGGAGCGAGCAAATCGCTGGCGGAGTAGTTAATGGCATAATCCTAAACGGAAATGTGCGTGGTACAAACGAAAATATTGAAATACGCTGGAGCATAGACCGACATCATCACGACCATTTGCATTTCACTCCTGACCGTATTATGCTCGATTGGGCGTTATATACCAGTCATTGGGATATAGAAGACTTTATGTGGTTTATGCTTGATGCTTTCATAGATGGCTACCAACTTCTTCCAATGTATGATTGGTGGGCATGGTATGATTGGGATGGCGGCGACGGCGATTGGTGGGATGACGACTGGAATGATGATTGGGATTGGTGGGATGATGGTTACGCATATATGGTAGACCCCGCTTTGGTTGGGTCGTGGCAAATTATTGACAATACTGCACGTGGATGGTTTGTAGGCGGCGAAACTCTGCATTTTTTTGCAGACGGATTTGGAGAAGAACATCTGTTTAATACATGGGGTTTTGAATGGTTTGCAGATGGATGGGGGCTAGAAATATACTTCTTTGACCATCATATAGGTGATTTGTTTTACTATTACGAGGTTATAGAAGGTCAGTTGCATTTGTTTGCTGAAGATGGTAGCTATTCTATAATTTTTAATAGGCAATAAATAATAATTTCGAGGGTCGCCCTCTTCGGGGCGTGTTGATTAATGTAAAAATTCTCGCCCGAATTTTCTGAATTTTCAACACGCCCCTTGGGCAGTCCGCTTTAAATGGAGTGGAGTTTGTGTCAAAAACCAAAAGAAAGATGCTCACAGACTGGCAAGCACCTTATATTTTGCCTATTTTAAGACTGATAGAAACTCAAAGCAAAAATACTATTGTAAATTGGTGTGTTGATTATTCCGAAACACGCTTGCTGCCTATTTATGAAGAAGACTTTGAAGGTGATGCCCGTCCAAAATTGGCGATAGATGCAGCAAGAAATTGGCTTGCAGGCAAAATAAAACTGCCTGATGCAAAACCAATAATTTTGCGATGTCACGAAGCCGCCCGTGAGGCAGATGGTCATCCAGCGACACAAGCTGCCGCAAGAGCTATTGGACAGTGCGCATCCACAATTCATGCCCCAACACACAGTGCTGGACTAATGTTTTACGGAGCTTTGGCAGTAGCCTACGATGCCCTTGGAGCAGATGCTTCTTGGGATGATTTATTAGCCATTGCTGCCGATGAGTGCCAAAATATGCTCGATGCCTTACAAAATGTAGCTGTCGAAAATGAGCCAAACCCCGCAAAAATTAATTGGAATTGTTAAAATGATTACGGATGGACAAGGAGCGAAACATGGATATAATAAAAACTTTGCAGCAAGAATTTGGTATTAAAGAGAGCTATATATCTGCAACAGTTGAATTAATAGATGAGGGCAATACAATACCTTTTATAGCACGATACCGCAAGGAAGTAACGGGCTCTCTTGATGACCAAGTATTGCGTGAGCTTGCCGACCGTCTTGCCTATCTTCGCAAGCTAAATGAAACTCGTGATAATTATCGTAACTTAATAGAAGAAATGGGCAAAATGACTGACGAAATTGCCGCTGACCTAGACAAAGCAATGACCCTTGCTGTTTTGGAAGATATTTATAGACCATACCGTCCAAAGCGACGTACACGTGCAACTATCGCAAAAGAAAAAGGATTAGAGCCTTTGGCGATTGTG
>WRBU01000228.1 GCA_009784355.1 Defluviitaleaceae bacterium | reverse complement strand
TCTGGGTCAATGCCCAAATGCTCGTAAAACATAGCGTCCAATGTTTCGGTATGAATATAATGCCTAGAAATAAGCGTCTTGAAAATCAAGTAATCGTAATTTACAAAAACGATTGTAAAAAGCGATATAACCAACACCCCAATTAGCGACAATGAAATTATTTTAAAACGCAAAAACTTCCGCCTTAATGACTCTATCGCTGAAAAACTTCGCTTTTGCCGCTTTATCCCCCGCCATTTAAAAATTCTCATATAGACACCTCTTTTATGTTGGCATTTTGTACATTATAATACCAAAGGAAAAAATTTGCAAATTAAATATTTTTGGGATATAATATACAGGAGGTGGTTTAAGGATGAGCGAAAGAAGGTACAAGCTAATTGCACAAAATAAAAAAGCGTGGTTTAATTATTTCATAGAAGAAACCCTGCAAGCAGGCATAGAGCTTTTTGGTACAGAGGTAAAATCATTGCGTGCCGGAAAATGCAATATTGGTGATGCCCATGTGGAAATTAAGGATAATCAAGCATATGTGGTAAACATGCATATATCCCCATACGAGCGGGGCAATATTTTTAACAAAGACCCAATGCGAAAACGCCGCCTGTTGCTGCATAAGCGTGAAATTAAAAAACTCATAGGCTCGACCGCCCGTGATGGCTACACAGTTGTACCTGTAAAAATATATTTTTCAGGCCCGTATGTAAAGGTCGATATTGCCCTTGCAAAAGGTAAAAAGCTGTACGACAAACGTCACAGCATTGCCCAAAAAGACGCAAGAAGAGAAAACGAACGTGATTTTAAAATTAAAAATTTATAATTTTTTTAAAAAAGTTCTTGACAGCTAATTTCTCCTTGAGTATAATAGTCAAAAATCAGACCGTCGTAAATACGACTGTTGGAAATTTAGGAGAATAATTATGGCAAGGAATTTCAGCAAAAAAATGAAATACGCAAATGTATTTAGAGCTGCCAAAGAAAGCTCAAACAAGGCAGCAGACAGCATAGGCAAAAAGCCCACTACAGGTCATCTGTTAAAATTTGCCTTACCCACAATTTTGTCAATGTTAATAATGAGCACATTCGGCATTGTAGATGGCATTTTTGTTTCTAGGGTAATAGACCAAACGGCGTTGGCGGCAGTAGTTATTGTCTTTCCTTTTTTGAGCTTTGTTATGGCAATCGGTTTTATGCTTGGCGTTGGCGGCAACGCATTGGTAGCTAAAAAAATCGGAGAAGGGCAAGCGAAAGAAGGCAGAGAAAATTTTAGTCTTATTGCATTGACCGCCTTTATTGTTTCATTAGCAATAGCCCTTATAGGCATTTTCTTTCCCAGTTTTATATTAGGCATCTTGGGTGCTGATGACCATGTTTACTACATGGCAAGGGAATACATGATGCCCCTTTTGTACTTCATGCCTCCAATAATTTTGGGTATGGTTTTTCAACAGTTTTTGATAACAGAAGGTAAGGCACATATTAGCGCGATAATGGCTTTTTTAGGCGGTTTAACAAGTGCTGGACTCAACTATTTGTTCATTTATTTATTAGATATGGGGTTGCAAGGGGCGGCTTTGGCAACAAGCATCGGCTACACTTTGCCCGCCATTGTTGGTGTAATATATTTTACTTTCAAACGCACTGGAAATTTATATTTTGTCAAGCCTAAACTAGATTTTAGAGCTTTGGGAAGAGCCTGCATTAATGGTGCGTCAGAAATGGTTACTATGCTTGCAACTAGCATAGTAACGGTGCTTTTGAACAATATTCTTATGGATATTGACGGAGGCGGCATTGAAGCTGTGTCTGCCGCCGGCATAATATTTGCGGGTATGGGCATTTTCGCCGCACTTTTTGTAGGCTACTCTTCTGGCGTTATCCCAATAATTAGTTATAATTTCGGAAAAAACGACAAAGAAAATCTTGGACTTACATATCGAAACAGCCTAAAAATAATTGGTGTTACGTCGCTTCTTGCTATTGGTTTGGCTTTACTTTCTACCGACCTTTTGTTAAGAGTATATGGAATACCTGCGGGTACAGCCATTCACGACATGACAAGAACGGGCTTTACTTTCTTAGTTGGCGGTTTCATTTTCATGGGTTTCAACACTTTTGCATCCATGTTTTTTACCGCACTTAACAATGGGGTAGTGTCCTCTATATTATCTTTGTTTAGGACACTGATTTTTGTTAGCATTGCTTTTGCGACCTTGCCGCCCCTTTTCGGTTTGACGGGCGCGTGGATGTCAATGCCTGCCGCAGAGGTTTTGGCAATCACTTTAACTATTTTCTTTTTCGTCAAAATGAAAAAGAAGTATGGATACGCATAGCCTGCTTGTATAATGAAGGAGGGTGTCCCATGTCTGAAAATAACACTCGCAAAAAAGCTCTTTCCAATCTCAAAGAGGTATGGCACAAAATTGATAACTTGTATAGTCTTTATGCAAAAAAGATGGGTTTAAATCTTGCGTCATTACTTGTTTTACAGCTTTTATATGACGCTGCTCCTGCAAAAAATTACACCCAAAAAGAACTTTGCGAAAAACTAGCTTTGCCCAAACAGTTCATTAGCTATATTATGAAATCATTTTGGCAACAAGGTTTCGTGGAGATGAGGGAAGGCAAAGATCGCAGAAACAAAGACATAATATTCACTCCATTAGGCAAAGAGTTTGCTAAAAGAGTGTTGAAACCTTTGGAAGATGCCGAGCTTGCGGTTTGGAATTGTTTCACTGACAAAGAGGTGCTAAATATAGCAGAAACTATGGAAAAATTTGCAAAATCTTTTGAGGATGTGTTGAAAAACAATTAGCAGCAAATACTATTCATAAAAACCATGAGGTGTTATATGAATAGCAACTTTTACACAGACCTTGCCTTGGAAATTGCGGAGTCAATCTCAGGCGGCACAGATGCCATCGAAGG
>WRBU01000227.1 GCA_009784355.1 Defluviitaleaceae bacterium | reverse complement strand
GGGGGCAGGTGCTACTGTTCCCCTGCCCGGATTTGGAAATTTGCTTTCAAAGGGCGTAAAAGAAGAAGTAGACCGCATGGGTCTACTTGGAATATTGACAGGAGGACTAAAAGCCTCTGCCGCTGGTATAATGGCGGCTGTGTTCTTCTCCTTTGTTGCATCGCTAATTTTTCAGCCAAAAAGCAAATAATTGCAAAATTAAAAATCTGATGGTTAATTATAATTCAACCTCACAAACAGCCTTACCATGGTAATTATAGATTGCTCACGGGTAAAACTCCCTGCTGGGTCAAATTGATTGTGGCCAACACCGCCCATTATGCCTATGGCTTGCACTTGCCCTACTGCGTCAACTGCCCAGTCAGATATTTGTTCATTGTCATTAAACATTGGGGGTGAGCTTTCTAGCGGTCGGCCTATTGCATTTGCTAAACGAGAAATCATAACTGCCGCTTGCTCACGGGTCAAGCCGTTGTCGGGCGCAAAGTTGCCTTCGCCAACTCCCGTTACCACACCTAAATAGCCCATCATTTGTACATTAACATCATTGGTGTCGTTAAACTCCATGCGTCCAATTATTTCTCTGCCTGTTACTGTTTCATAAAGAGCTACTGCAAAGGCGGCAAAGTCTGCTCTTGTTGCATTTTGGTTGTAGTTGTTTTGTAGTTGTTGCGGTATTAAACCTAGGTTAAAGGCATAGGCTATGTCTGCATGTGCCCATGAGTTTGCTGTGGAGATGTTCGGGGGTGTATTTGGGTGGTCTTCAACTATAGCAACCCCGTTTAAAGGAATAGGAAAACTTCCGCCGCCGCCTACGGAAATTCTTGGCGGAGCTGCAAGCCCCTCCGCAGCATTTGAACCACGCACCCATTGGGAGAAAGAATGTCTAACTGTGAAATCTCCGGGCGTATCAAATGTGTAAACTACACGGCTGCCGCCCGTCACCATGCCTCCAGACGCTCTGTTATAATTTAATAAAGTTGTGTAATCGTACTCGAGCTCATAGGCATACCACATCCAGCCATCTTCAATTTCTTCATGGCGGATGGCATTGCCGTTAAACAAACCAAGCTCTACGACAGCGTGTTCTAAATGCATTGTGGGCGTGTCGGGAACTTGAAACAGCTCGATTACAAGCTGAGAACCAAGGGGCAGATGTATTGTACTGCCTTGTTGCATATCCCAAACTTCCCTAATTGGTTCTTGCGAAACTAATGATATTTGCATAAATGATATGTTATTAAACTGTTGCCCTGCCCAACCACGCAAAAAGTAAACGCCATCTTCCGCCCACGTTTCTTCATAAGCCATAACGGGTACAACTAATCCCAAAGCCATCACAACCGCCAAAACAAAGCCTACAGCTTTTTTCATTGCTGAATTTTTCTTTTTCATTTTCTCAAACTCCTTTAATCTTATATTTTTTACTTACTTAACCTAAAAGGAATACAAAAAGCGGTCGCCCCCTTCAATGTGCAAGGGATAACCGCTCGTAAAAATTTACAACAAAATTAATTTTGTGTTGTACTAAAAGAAATGACAAAAGGGCATAGACTTGGCTATGCTTGCTTCTCATATGGCTAGGCAGAGGGTTAAAACAAAAGAAAGAAAAAAATATCAAAATCCTTAAAATTTTGGTTGACATGGGACATTCCTTGTGATAGAATATATTTTCATGTTATATTTCGAGGCAACGAGGTGAGAAAAATGAACAAAGATATTCAACCAAAATATTTTGATGCTAATGTAAAATGTGCTTGTGGTGTTGAGTTTGCTGTTGGTTCAACCATCGAAAACATCCGTGTGGAGCTTTGCTCTAAATGCCATCCTTTTTACACAGGCAGCCAAAGGCTTGTAACGTCTGCTGGTGGACAGGTGGATAAATTTAAAAAGCGTTACAATATGGAAGCTGGCAATTAGCTCAGAAAAATATACAGATTTTAGGGCGGGTAAACTTTACCATGCCCTATTTGTGCATAAGTAGAAGCGGTTGCTATTGACAACCAGTTACAGGAGGGAGATATGAAGCGAAAAGAAAAAGAAGTGCCAGTATCATACGGCGGCCAAGCTGTTATGGAGGGGGTTATGATGCGTGGAAAAGAGCATTATTGCGTTGCGGTGCGTAATCCTCAAGGAGAAATAGAAACAAGAGTTGGAGAGGTTAAGCACTCCAAATTTTCTACTGCTGTGGGGAAAATTCCTATTTTAAGAGGAATTGTGCGGCTTGGAAGTTCTATGGTGGTTGGCATGAAAGTGATGTCTTCTTCTGCTGAAATGGCGGGCATGGACGAAGTGTCAGAGGGCAAAAAGCCGTCAAAAATAAGCAATGATGCTGTAATTATTTTAGCAGTGATACTATCCCTTGCTTTTTCTGTGGCGTTGTTTATGATATTGCCTACATGGCTATCAAATTTTGTTTCGCCGTTTTTAGGTGAAAACCTGTGGGCCTTGGGTATTATAGAAGGGTTTGTGCGCCTTGCAATTTTTATGGTGTATTTGGTGTCCATTTCGTTTGTTAAAGATATTAAGCGTGTTTTTCAATACCACGGTGCGGAGCATAAGGTTATAAACTGCTATGAAGCAGGGGAGGAACTAACGCCCGATTGCGCTAAAAAATACGGACGGCTGCACAAACGCTGCGGCACGAGCTTTTTGCTGTTTGTGATGCTTATTTCTATGATATTTTTCTTATTTGTGCAAACGGATGTGGTTTGGATGCGTGTTGCATCCCGAATACTTTTTGTGCCTTTTATTGCAGGTATATCTTTTGAGGTGATACGCTGGGCAGGCATTAGCAAGTCGCCCGTTGTTAAAATTTTAAGTTGGCCGGGGTTTATGCTGCAAAAAATAACCACCAAAGAGCCGGACGAAGCGCAAATGGAGGTAGCTATTGCCGCACTTAATGGGGTTTTGGCTGCAGAAGGCAAAATCGTTGTGGAGGAAAGT
>WRBU01000226.1 GCA_009784355.1 Defluviitaleaceae bacterium | reverse complement strand
CTTACCTTCGGCCGAATGTGCGCTAGACGCAAAAATATCAAGTATCAAAATACTGCGGTCTATTATATTGCAGTTAAATTTGTCGGAAAGATGTCTAAATTGAGCTGGGGACAGCTCGTCATTAAAAATGAGGATATTTGGCGTTATTTCGCAATCATCTATCATTTCTGCCAGCTCGTCCAGCTTGCCCTTGCCCAAATATGTGCCGGGATGCGGTCTGTCCCTCTTTTGAGTTAGTATGCCGCAAATTTCAATGCCTGCAGTCTTTGCAAGTTCCCCCAGTTCTTCCATAGACCATTCGATGTCATTACGTTCGTTATCGATGCCTACCAAAATGGCTAGGGCTTGTTCTTTTTTTAAATCTATCATATATCATTCCTCCTAATTTCGTGAGTGCAAAGCACACATTTTGCTATGATTTAGTATACAACAAAAATTTACTCTTTAAAAGCATGAAAAAATATTGTATAATGATGTCGGGTGATTATTATGGAACAGTACAGGGCAGATAAAAGACCGCTGCAAAGGCGGCCACAGCCACGTAAACGACGCTTTAACAACAGGTTTTGGGTAATGATTGGATTACTTTTGTTTGCTGCAATTTTTTTCCTTGCTCAGTTTTTAAGCGGTAGCGGCGAAGAAGGTTTGCCGCAGGAGCAAGATACACTTATTAGTGAAGATTTTGTGCAGGTTGGCAATTTCCGCATTATTGACCCACAGGGTCTTGTTGAGGCAATTGTTTTTCATCCTCAAAATGGCACAATAACTTTACAGCATGTCTTCCCAATACACGAAGAGCGTGTTTTTAACGAAAATTCGGGCTTTACGTATATCCGTATTTACAGCCCTAGGGATGTTTTTACAGGTCCTGTTGTAATTATAGACCCCGGGCATGGCGGCAATGATATTGGCGCGCCTGTGCCTGGGCATCCTTATATTTTTGAAAGCCATATCGTACTAGAAATTGCCCTGCGCCTTTATGAACTTTTTCAACAGTCAAATAGCGGAATAAACGCCGTTATGACACGTCGTACAGATATTTTTGTTTCACCAACAGAGCGTTCACATATCGGCAATACATTAGGCGACAAATTTGTGTCAATACACACAAATACATACGACGACCCAAGCGTAGCCGGTACGGAAACATTGTTTAACTCCTTTGCTCATCCCGACAGCGGCATTTTTGCCCATATAATACAAAGTCACCTTGTAGCAGAATTAGGAACGAGAGATAGGGGCATATTATTGCGAAATGATTTGTACGCACTAAACACATTAGAAATACCAGCAGTGTTTGTAGAAGTAGATTTTAAAACAAATCCCGAAGCCCTCGCAAACCTGCAAAACGGGGCATATCAGCAACGTGTTGCAGAGGCTTTGTACCGTGGGATTATATCGTCATTTAATGGGGACTAACGCACATGACCAAAAGACAAACGATTTTTGCCATAATTATGCTTATAATAGGCATTGTCGCTGTTACAGCACTACTTTTAGCCATACTTGCCCATCAGGGCTTTTTTGAGCGTACCCGCACAACAAACAGAGAATCATCCATAATCCGCAACATTCCAACCGAATTTACATTGTATGAAGGCCCTAGCTTTGATTACGCCATCATAGGCACAGAACAGCCCCGATTATTGTTTATTTTTGACGATAATGGTGATGGCTGGGTTGAAGTTTCTTTTAATGGCAATTTTTCCAATGGATGGGCGTTTTTGCCGCCGCTTCCTACAATTAATTTGCCTCGGCCTATGGGTGTTTTTGAAAGCCCCGAGCATGATGGTAGCATGATGGACTATTTGTGGCTAATAGGGCCAGGGGACTTTGAATATGTTCAGCGGCAGGGAAACTGGTATTTGCTAAATACTCTTGACGGTGTTTTTTGGACTGACCTTGCCTTTTGGCCGTCCGTAAGTATTTTAGAGGATTTTTTTAGTGCATTACCTTACAATGTGTCGGTTTTTTATCAAAATTTAGACACTGACTTTAGTTTTGGTCACAGGGATGAAATAAGATATTTTACCGCAAGCCTTAACAAGGCCACCCACGCTTTTTATGTGTACCATCTTGCAGAAGAGGGCATTGCAAATCTTAACCACACCCATATTTTTAGGTCAGGCGAAAGACGATGGGGAACGGGAGTTATTTGGCGGCGTGGTACACCCTACGGCACGATATTCACTCACCTAGAGCTTCTGCGTTATTCTGTGTTGTATTCAGACAATTCAGCCTTTGCTATGCTAAATAATATATACGCCGATTTTACGCCAAGCTACCTTGAATTTTACCGCAGCATCGGCGGCGATGTTTCCCTTGTGCCAAGTATTAATGGGCATATGATGACTGCCGCAGAAGCCGCCCATATCATGCGCCGTATACACGAATATTTTGAAACGGGCACGGAGTATGCATTGCATTTTCAATACTCAATGTTAAATTCCGACGTTCCAAAAATTATTTCACGCTATCCCACCGCCCAAAAATACGGGGGATGGAGACCAGCCTTTCACGACATGGCAATAGTTTACGCGCCATCCCCCTATATTCTTACTATCCTAACAAATTTGTACAACCCCGCCAACCAGCCTTTTGGTTTGTTTGAGGAAATTTCTTTGTTTATCCAAGACTTTAACGACCGATATTTCCGCACCATTCCCTAATGTAACAGTACAGCCTAGTACATCAGCTCAAATTCGTTGCGGTTAAAATCTATCAATCCCTCTTCACGCATTTTGCTTAATTCGTTTGACATAGCACTGCGGTCAACGCATATGAATTGCGCCATTTCTTCCCGATTAAACGGAATGGTGAATTTTTTGTCACCATTGCTGCGTGAATTAAGAAAACAAAACAGCCTTTCTCGTATAGTGCGTTTTGAAAGTATTTCTACTTTATAGTCAAGCATTTCAATTTTCGCACTCATAATTTGGAGCATATTTTGAATTAAGTGCCT
>WRBU01000225.1 GCA_009784355.1 Defluviitaleaceae bacterium | reverse complement strand
TTGATTTCTTGAAATCTCCAACATATTTTGGCGTTACTGTGGTCATAAAATTCAGCTCCTCTCTTGTCTTCTTTTATACTATTGCTTTTTTTATTCCGTGTCCACTTTTTTAGTATATCACCAGTTTTTACCCATGAAAATATTGCAAGCATAGTAAGATATCTTAGGGATGGATTTTTTACAAACAAGAAAACAGCCGAGCGAGTACCAGAACTTGAAAGACAAGTAGATGTATTAGAGAAAAATCAAACCACACCGAAGCAACAGCAGTTTGCAAAATTACCACTTAACATTCAAGATACTATTCTCCAACAAGGACAACAAATGATAGAGCAAGTACGCCTTGCACAACTTCAAGCTATAGCTGATGAAAAAGAATGTATGCAATCACTCCACAAGACGAAAAAATGGAGCGAATTAACACCAGATGAGAGGAAAGAAGTTAGACGGCTTCTCGTTAATTCTCCAGAGTTTTCAAACAGGCAAGATTACCTTGATTTTAAGAGAGCTTTTGGGGCGTTTGTGGAGCGTGGGCGGTAGCAGATTGTGCTATTGATGGGTATATCAAAAAACCTACCCTGCCTACCCTAATGCAGTAAATGCAAGGGTTGGACAGGGTAGGTTTGATTTAGCTATTCGGGCGTATCTTTTGGAGGAGTGTCCGATTCGCTCTTAGGTTGGTTGGAATCTCTGAAAAAGTCGCTAAACAGGTCACTAAGGGCGGCACCTAAGTCATTCAACAGACTTTTCAAAATATCTTTTCCAAAAGTTTGCGAGTTTGAGATTTTATATAGTATTTTAGTGAAAACATCAATTAACTCGGCTAATTTAGCCTGCCCATCTAATATTTGTTGCTCTTTACGCATATAATCACTTAAACCTGTTGACATATACGAATTTTTAATGGTTTCCCATGTTATTGTATCTTTATATCCCAAGTTATCAGCAATAGCTTCAAGTAGTTTAATTTGCTTTGTTTCAAGGGTGCTATAGCTAAAACTTTCTTTCGGAACACTCAAATATTCGTAATACAATCTCCATTGCTCTCTTACATTTTTAGCGTCATGAAAAACAACCTCTATAATATTCAGGTTTAAAACGCATTCACGTGATGACCAACCTAAATGACGATTAGCCATAAGTAGGCGAAAAATATTCATTTTGTCATCACGGATTTTTGCTCTTTTTTGAAGATGCTGACCTATAAATACGGCTGCTATAGGTATTATAATTATTGCAAGAATATTTATCACAGCAAACATTATGCTCTCGTTACTCATGAGTCCCCCCTCTATACTATGCTGCTTAGCAAAAAGTTTATAAAAATCTATTTCGTACCACAAATAAAATTATTTTATTCCCATTTGTAATCAATGCAAATGATATTCGCTGGCATACCAATAATCTGTACATCAAATTTTAGGCTCGCTTCAACCTTGGTACTTGCATTGTGTATTCTAAAGCTAAATTGCCAGCCCTCATCCATAAAGACCTCAACTGTATTCTTGGAGTCAGGCTTAAAACCGACGCTTATAATTCGTGACGGAAGTGGAGAAATTGGTATAATCAGCTTCGGATTCTTTGCTCCAGCTGATTTATTGAGAGTACCTCGTAAATTGTAAGGTTGCACTTTCGTCAACCTTTTATTGTTAACGCCAATAGCCTTGTAAAAGTCGAATTTACCAATCAAATATTCAACCATATTGCGTGGTAATGTAGTTGAATGAGTGGCATAACTCCTGTTAATTTCAGCTAAAAAAGCATTTAACAACGGCACATATACATCATCCTCTTTAGCTGGTAGCTCACTCCATGCAAGTCCGTTTTTCTTTTCTGTCGCAAGATAGCTAAAGATAGGGGTTATGTCGTCCCAGTATTCTTGTGAACAAGGTATATCGAACCATTTTGCTCCAAAATCTAGTTTACTGGAAAGCCTAGAATGTTTGACTGCGAAGTGGTTGTTTTTAACGCTTAATCCAATCTCCCAACCTAGAGTTGATCGAACAACAAGAATATCCCTAACGTCGCCAGCCTGTCCTGCTTGGTCTGGTTGTATTCTGACCTCCAAATCATCACTTTCGCCACCGAAAATCATTGGTTCTGCATCTAATATGGCATTTAGTCCTGCCGTAGCACTTGTTAGAAATACCTTTTGCATCTCAGATGTTGTTGCTTCCCATGCAGTTTTGGCAGCATGATAGCTACTATTTTTATCCACAACGATATTCTTATTATGGAGTTTTGCAAACGCAACAAATGTTAGCAAATATGCAGTTTCTAATGCCCTGCCGTTTTGATTACTTAAACTCATACGCTTACCGCCATTTCTTCATATATGAAGTTATTTTCTGTTGCATTTTCCAAAGAATATTTGATAGCTTTAGCAATAACATACGCCAACTGAACAGGCACGGCATTACCAATCATTTTGTAAGCGTCTGAAAGGTCATTGTAGTAGAATTTGAAACAATCAGGAAACGTCTGTATTCTAGCACATTCTCTAACAGATAAACGCCTATACAAATCTTCCTTGCCTTTCACAAATTCACGCTTGTTTTGCTCAATGAACGTCATTTTCGGGGCTTGTGGGTGTATTGGTGCGTGTCTGCCACCAGCCTGTATTGTAAATGATTGTTCATCCCAAGACCTAACCCTATTTCTTGACATGAAAATACTGGAGAAACCGCCTATCATGTATTCGTGATTGCTAACATGGCAATCGTCACCATTTGTCTTATTAGTAGCTTTTGCAGGTAGTGCGGTGTCTTGTAAATCGCTAATAGCCTTCGATAAAGGAATTTTATCCTTTAATGGCTTTGGAAATTCAAATGTGCAGTTTAAGTCCTTTCTGATGCCAACATAAAATACACGCTTCCTATCTTGTGGAACGCCAAAATCAGCAGAGTTTAAAAGCTCGATGTAAACATCGTACCCTGCTTCTTCAAATAGAGCCACTATATTTTTGACTGCATCGCTATGCCTTTTCGCTAACATTCCA
>WRBU01000224.1 GCA_009784355.1 Defluviitaleaceae bacterium | reverse complement strand
CAATTCTCATTACATCACCATCCACCATTTTAACACATTTTTTTCGCCTTGACAATCCCTTTTTATTTGGATAAACTTATGCTAGGTGATGTTATGCAAAAATTATATTACGATAGCCCATACATTAAAGACTTTGTGGGAAAAATTGTTGACATTAGAGAAATTGATGGCGAACTTCATATTGCGCTTGAACAAAGTTGCTTTTATCCCGGTGGTGGCGGACAACCCGCTGACACGGGATACTTCGATACTGCTGATGTGACGGATTGCTATCAAGACGGCGGACTAATTTACCATGTGTTGCAAAGTCCGTCATCGAAATATTCTTTGAGCGAGAAAATTAACGGAAAAATTAATTTTGACCGCCGCTTTGCATTTATGCAAAATCACACAGGCGAACATATTTTATCGGGTTTAGCAAAATCCCAATTTGGCGCAACAAATGTGGGGTTTCATATGTCAGAGTGTGGCTTTACAATGGATTTGAATATTCCTTTGCCCAAACACCAGGTGCAACAACTGCAAGATGAAGCAAATAAAGTTGTATTTTCTGCAAAAACTGTCGAAATTCTTAATATTTGCGGCAAAGATATGTCAAATGCCGATGCCCGTGCAAAGCGTGATTTTTCCGAAGACGACTTTGCTCGCATCGTAACAATACCTAGCGTTGACAAATGCGCTTGCGCTGGGCTTCATGTTGCAAACACCGCAGAAGTCGGAATCATCAAAATCGCAAATTATGAAAAATACAAAGGCGGCATACGTTTGCACGTATATTGCGGTCAAGATGCCCTTTGGGACTACTCACGCAAAAATGCCATTATCAAAAATATTGGAAGCATGATTTCTGCTGATATTGACGGCATTGTTCCAGCATTGGAAAAACGCATTTCTTTGAACGAAGCACTTAAAAAACACTGCACAACACTACAAAATGAAATTTTTGAGCTAAAAACTGCGAACATCCCGAACAAAGTTTTGGCGTACGCCATTGAAAATAGGATGGACAGCAAGGATGCCCAAAGGTTGGCAAAAATGGCATCGGTTCAAGCAAAAATGGCGGTTGTATTTGTAAGCGATAACGATACTTATAAATACGTAGCTCATAGCGAAAATTCAGAATTTTTGACGATATTTTTTGAGAAATTAAATAATGCATTTGAGGGTAAAGGCTCTTGCAAAAACGGCATGGCTCAAGGAATTGTGAAAGCCGCCGTTTTGGATATAATCACTTTTTTGGAGGTACTTGGTGAAACTTATAGAATTTAAAGGTCCGCAAAAGCAAGCTATTGAAGCAAGGGGCAGCGATATTTTAGTTTCTGCTGGTGCTGGCTCTGGCAAGACCACAGTTTTGGTGGAGCGTGTACTAAACTTAATAACCTGCGACCCGCCAATAAATATCGATAGGTTGCTTATAGCAACCTTTACTGATGCCGCAGCGCAACACATGAAAAACAGCGTAGCAAAAACTCTTAGTCAGCGGATAAAAGAAAATCCGTCCAACGAAAAACTACGAAAAAATTTGCAAAATCAATTAGCCCTCATAAATAAAGCTAATATAATAACTATACATTCTTTTTGCTTGATGGTTGCCCGAAAATTCTTTCACAAAATAGATATGGACCCAAATTTTAAAATAGCAGACGATGCAGAAATTAACCTGTTAAAAAGTGACGTTTTGGATGCTCTATTTGAGGAAAAGTATTTGAGCCATTACGAAAAGGGCGAAAATATTGACTTTATACGCCTTGCACAAATGTTTGACCAGCGAGTGGGTGATGAAAATTTTCGTAAGGCTGTATTGGAGCTTCACAACTACTCTCGTTCAGCTCCAAACCCTGCCGCTTGGCTTTTTTCTTGCGCCAATGAGTATTTGTTAGAAAATGGATTTGAGCAAAGCATTTGGTATGATTATTTTATAAATTACGCCACGCAAAAAATCGATGCTGCCCTTGATACTGCAAAAAAGATGGAAGAACTTGCGCAATACCCCCATGTGAGCAAGAGCTATCTTGAAATTGCATCAGCTGAAAAAGAATTTATTGAGCAAGCAAAAATTGCTTTAACAAACGATTTTTCTACATTTTGTGATGCAGTTGACTTCAAATTTGGCAGACTGCCCGGAGGGAAATCAAAACAAGTAGATGGTATTGACCCAGAAGAAATTGCGCAGATAAGAAAAAAAATCAAAAACCTGCGGGATTCCTATAAAAGCGACATCGAAACCATTAAAAAAATTATCGTAAAAAATCCAGATGCGACCAAAGACGACCTTAAAAATATTTACCCCATTATCTCAGCTTTGGTGCAGCTTGTAGCGGAATTTAGCAACCGTTTTCAGCAAGAAAAAAAAGAGCGGGGAAAGGTCGATTTCAATGACCTTGAACATTTTGCACTAAACATTTTAGTTGATGACTTTACATCTGACGGCAAAATAGTTTTGTCGCCAGAAGCCTATGAAATAGGCGCAATGTTTGATGAAGTTTTCATTGACGAGTATCAAGACACTAATTTGATGCAAGAAATTGTTCTTGGGGCAGTGGCAGAAGCGGGTAATATTAATCGTTTTATGGTAGGTGACGTTAAGCAATGTATCTATCAATTCAGAATGGCACGCCCCAGTATTTTTAATGAAAAACTAGAAAAATTTGATACAGATTCACAGTTTGGCACGCCAATTCGCCTTTTAGATAACTACCGTAGCCGACAAAATGTAATTGATACAATTAACTTAATATTTGCAAAGCTAATGAAACAGGAAATTGGCGGCATTGAATACGAGAACGGAAATGCTTTAAATTTTGCGGCTTCATATAGCAATGTTAAAAATGCTGATTTTCGTACAGTTTTGCACATTATTGATGCCAAGAATTCTGAAGATAGCGAGCAGCACGACGAAACCAACGAGCTTTTAGCAGAGCTTTCGCAAGCGGAAATTGAGGCAAAGACCACAGCACAATATATCGCAGAGCTTTTAAAGAGCGGATTTGAAATTAGAGAT
>WRBU01000223.1 GCA_009784355.1 Defluviitaleaceae bacterium | reverse complement strand
TTCTATCTGTAATTTCGGTCTTTTTTCGTGTACTGATGCTTTTGCTATGTTGTCACTGCTACCAACTTCCAATATTGGTAGATAAAAAATATCGTCAGCTTGAGCCATTTGCTTAATTCTTCCTAATATTGCAGAGTTTTTTTGGGCATGAGTAGTGGCTTCTTTTGCAATATTCATAATCTCAAAAGTCATCCTCATCCGCATAACGTCAATTATTGTGTCGCCTGAAATGATGTCTGTTGTGTCCGCTGCAATTTCTTTGGAGTGTTGTGATTCGTCGTAGATGGTAGAGATATTTCGCCCAGCTTTTTTGCTGCGATACAATGCCATATCAGCCCTATCAATGAGTACGGCTTTTGAAATGCCGTGCCTAGGCAATGTAGCTATTCCAAAACTGGCTGTAACGGGGCGTTTTATTCCAAGCAGCTTTGCATCATCGACTGCAATTCTTAATTTTTCAGAAATTTTGAAAGCATCGTCTACATTTGTTTCTTCCAAAACAATGATGAATTCTTCACCGCCAAATCGTCCAAAAATCGTGTCTTTTCGTAAATTCTTGCGAATAACAGCACCCAAGTTTTTTAATACCGCATCTCCTGTTTGATGGCCAAATGTATCGTTAATGCTTTTAAAATTGTCCAAGTCTGTCATGATTATGGATAGTTGCGAATCGGTTTTAACGGCTTTTTGAATGGATTTTTCAAAAGCTATTTCAAAATACTTGCGGTTTAAAGCTCCTGTTAATTTATCTGTCATTGAGGTTATTTTGGTTAAATACATGTATATGCTCATAGAAAGAGGTTTTAAAAGCAACTTAAACTCCGAAGCCGTTTCTTGGCTTATAATGTGAAATGCGCTATCAGAACATAATAAAATATATGCACACATTCCTCCCCTGACATCAACGGGTATGCATAATGCCGCCGTTTTTCCTTCTGGAAGCACATCCTCTATATCTTCTTTATTAGTTAGAGTCTTTGGAAGCAAAAATATTTCGTTTTTGTGTTTTTGCCTTATACAAAATGGGCAAGTATTTTAAGGTTTCTTCCTTGCCATCTATGTCCTTAAAATTATCGTCATTTGATGCGACAATCAAAAATTCACCAGAAACATCTTCGATAGTAATAAAGTATTTATAAGCACATGAAATAGACGCAAAATATTTTGCAAAAATCCGAAGATTTTCTTGAGCGTTGGAAGTTAAATTGCATAATAAATCATGGGGATTTCTAATTATGGAGGGAAGGTCTTCCAAAAGAGCCTCGCGACCAAAAGTCTTAATCTTTTCAACAAACAAAGGTTCGTCAAATAGGCCTTTGTCCATCATTTTTTCTAGGTGATGTTCTAAATTTGTATTTATATCACAAAGAGCAGCCTTGTCATTTTGGATTATTTTTTTAAAAGGCTTCCATAAGTTGTAATGAGAAACGACTGATGACCAAAATTTTCTTGGGGAGTTGTGTAACAATTTACGAATTTCTTCACAAGATTTAGCGGCGTAATATTTTGACAAATTTTCATTAAGTTTTTCATAACAAAGGCTTATATCATTACAAATTAAAGAAAAAATCAAAGTCATTCTTTTTTTGGGCGACAACAAATAAGCCCTTTTAAGTGTTGATAGTTTTTCTTCGTCCTTTTGTTGCAAGCTCTTTGCATACAGCAATTTTGATTGCATGTATAAAGATATATATCCTAAATTATCCGAAAGTTTTAAAACATGCGTCAAAGATTCGTTTACAATATCCAAACCTTTATATCTGTATATCCAAAACAAAAAATCTAAAGCTCGGCTAATGGTGTCAGGACCTTCGCCTTTTGCGGCTAAAATTTCTTCGACCCTACTATTTACGCATTGAGTTGTTTTGCCGCAATTTTCATTATCAAACCGTATTTCTTTGACAAAGTTTACAATATTTAAAAATTTGTTATGTGTTGTTGTAAAACGTTCATTGCTAGGCTGTATTTCCAAAATTTTGTCAATAGCAACAGCAGCCATTTCAAAATCGCCTATCGATAAATAAAACCAACAAATTTCTTGGCTAACGCCAAAAACACTTTCAGTAAGTAATTTTTTACTGTCTATATAGTCATTAAAATTTTGTACCACTTTGTAAGCGTCATCAAACAAGCCCACTTGAACAAGTGCGTCAGGATATGAAGTTAAACCAAAAAGATAATGGTCTCGTTGAGCCAGCTGTGCCGCAACAATACACTGTACATAGTAATTTATTGACTTGTCCAATTCAAAAAAATTATTGTGGTAGTTTCTGGCTTTTGAGTTTAGTATTGGAGACAAAACCACAGGCTCTATATATCCATTAAGAATTTCATTTAATGTTGTGTCTGCCAAGTTGCCTTTGCGGAAATTTATATAGATAGCAGCCAAATTACCTTGATTTATTGTAGCGTTAAGTTTGCTTTTTGCAAGCAAACAAAGTTGTACTGCTTCAACTGCCAGCTCTGCCGCCTTTTCAAAATTTTTATTCGTATAATAATAGCTGTATAAAGAATTAAAGAGAGCTGCTTTCTCGTTAAACATATCATTTTTGCACATAGCAAGAGCGTCCTCTATTGCCTTTTTTATTTTTTCAGAGCCAGCTTCCCTTATGCGTAACAGAGTTATGTAAGAGCGAAGATACAGCACGTAAGCCTCTATATTTGCTTGACGAAAATTATCGTCATCAAAATTAATAAGATGTCCGATTTTTTCGTACTCTTCCCATGCGTCGTCATGCTTTCCAGTTACCGAGCTGTGTTTGTGGATTTTGCGGGTTTCTACAATATTATTGGTCTTTGAAAGGGGACTTAATGAACTATTGATGATTGGTACACATGAAGCCAGTGAGCCATCTTGCGCTTTATCAATAATAGATTTTTGTGTTTTGCAGGCTCGCTCTATAATTGAAAACGAAATTATCCCTTGACATAGTATTCAAAATATGATATAATAGCACTATAAACAAATTTACGAGGTGCTAAAATGACATTTCTTGAGTTTATGAAAAAGTTCCCAACAGAAGATGCAATCATC
>WRBU01000222.1 GCA_009784355.1 Defluviitaleaceae bacterium | reverse complement strand
CATCTCCTTTGTAGGAATATTCTACTTATCAAAATTTGCCGATTAATATATAATACCATCAGGACAATTAAAAAGCAAGGCGGTTAGCAATTCCTCCGATTCTTTGCAACTTTGGCAAAGATGCTTAAATTCATGTTAGATAAATTTTCTGTTAAAAGAAAATAACCGCCCTAGGCAAAGGTCGCGGTTATTTTGATTAACTAACACCATACGCCAACCGCTTTGCGATTGTCTTTTTTTATTATTATAACACATGTATATCTCAAATGCAAGTTATTTTTAAGTTTTTTGCTTTGGGTATCGCAGCTCGCTTGCCAATGTGTAGCTTATCGTTTTTTGCTTGATTGGACTTATGGCTTCCAAAGCCTCACTTCACAAGCTGACAACCTTTGTTGCAATATTTCTGCAAAATTCTACATCGTGTTCTACAAAAACCATTGTTGGCTTTAGTGCAATAATCGCTTCACTTAATTGCTTGCGAAAGTATATATCGGTGAAATTTAACGGCTCGTCCAAAATAAGCAAATTATGTGGGGTGGCAAGTGATTTGGCAATGTCAACCTTCTTGCGTTCGCCATCGCTCATAAATTGCCAAGGTCTTTGCACATAATCTGCTTTTAAATCAAAAACCGTCAGCAAATACTTAAATTTTTCAATGGCATCTTTATTGTTTTCCAAAACTTCGTAATAATTTTCACAAAATTTTGGAATTTGCTTACTGTAGCTAATCTGCAAGGCTTCGTTAATATGCAAACTGCCTTGTTGCAGGCTAGTTTGTCCTGTAATAATGTTTAGTAGCGTACTTTTACCCGTGCCGTTTGCCCCGCTTATTAAAATCCTATCGCCAGAATTAATTTCAAACGAAAGCCCTTTAAACAAGCATTTGTCTAAATAAGCAAAGCCTAAATTTTCGGCAGCGATCATTACGTCATCCCCAAAGGCTGTTTGAGAAAAGCTCAGAGGTTTGACCTCTTCATAATTACCAAGCATGGTGTTTATTTTGCCAATACTTTTCGCAATATTTCTTTCAGCCACGACGGCACTTTTCATTAACCGCAATGACCTATTCCTCGAATGACCTGCATATGCGTATTTTTTTGTATTTGAATTGTCGGACCACTTTCTACTGTTTTCCGCCGCTTTTTCAAGCTGCACCATCTTGTTTTCCAAGTTTTTCTTTTGCCTTTTTTCATATTCCTCATAATTGTCTTTATTTGCTTTCCAGCTGGTAAAATTGCCTTTTTCGATGTATATATTAGATCTATTTATGGATAATATGTGTTTTACAGTTTTATCCAAAAACTCTATATCGTGCGAAACAATAATATAACCCTGCTTTCTTTGCAAATAATTTGCCAAATCGTTGCGTCCTTTGGCATCAAGATGATTTGTGGGTTCGTCCAGCAACACAAAGTCAGGATTTCTTAAAAACAAAATAATTATCATAATTTTTGTTCTTTCACCACCCGAAAGTGTTTCCCAATCTCTGCGTAAAATTTCGCTGTTTAATCCCATACGAAAAAATTCTTTTTCAATGTCGGCTTCAATCGTGCTTCCGCCATCTTCATAATATTTTGTTAACATTTCGATGTATAAAGGGTCGCCTGTTTGCCCATTTTCTTCATAATGTTTCAAAGTATCCTCCACACTTTTGAATTTGCCCACATTTTCTTTAATGAAATCGGCAACATTCTCGTATGTTTTATTTGTGTCGTATGGGAAAAGTTCTGTGCTTACGCTAGAAACAATTTGCCCTCCAGTTGATTTTAATTTGCCGTGCAGTAATTTTAATAATGTTGTTTTTCCTCTTGCGTTTCTGCCTATAAGCCCTAATTTCCAAGATGCGTCAATCTCAAGATTTACATTATCAAAAAGCGGTGAATAGTAATCGCTATAAGCGAAAGTAAGATTATGCATAATAAATTTACTCATAATAATATACCTACCTCCTATTTTTACAATCAAAAAGGACACAACCCAAAGTCGTGTCCATAATAAATTAGTCACATTAAGTTGTTGTTTTTGACGCAACAAAATAAAACCATATTTTTGCGTTGCGTCGTATTCGGTTAGCTATTTAGCAAACCAAATTTCAAACATTTTTTATTCCCCTTTCAAAATCACTAAAAGAAGTTTACCACAAAACAATTAGAATTGCAAGTTTTTTTGTTTCATTTCACCGTTTAATAAATGAGCTCACTTGTTTTTTGGTTCTATTGATTTAATATTTTGCCCATTATTATGACCTCGCTTTGTTTAACTCGTCCCGCATATCTATCGCCGCTTGCCTTGCCGCTTGTGCAAAGTCAAGTCCAGCATATTTCTCCTGTTTATATGCGGTAATTATCCCACGTGAAGAATTTATAATCGCACCAATACCATTTTTATCAAAGGCGGCGGCAATGTCTGCGGCTGTGCCGCCTTGCGCACCATATCCCGGCACAAGAAAGAAGGTGTGCGGCAGGGATTTTCGCATGTCGGCAAGCTCTTTTGGATGTGTTGCACCAACCACAGCACCAATGGCTGAATATCCGTGCTTTCCAGTAAGCTCAGCCCCCCATTTCTCCACATTTTCGCCTACGATTGTGTACAAATATTTGCCGCCCATTGCCAAATTCTGAAAATCCGCCGAGCCTTTGTTGGAGGTTTTGACCAAAACAAATAGACCTTTATCGTGAGTTTTGCAGTTATTTATCCAAGGTTGCATCGTGTCGCCGCCCATATACGGGTTTATTGTTGCAAAATCCACATCAAATTCGCCGCCGCCGATATGGGCATCGGCATATGCTTGAGCTGTGGAAGCAATGTCGCCACGCTTTATATCCCCTATTACAATCATGCCCTTTTGGCGGGCATAAGCTACAGTTTCAATATACGCTTGCAAACCCGCAATGCCCTGTTGTTCGTAAAAAGCAATTTGGGGTTTTACAGCGGGAACAATGTCGTATACTGCATCAATTATCCCTTTATTAAAATCCAAAGTCGAAATGCCGTTAGGCAGGATTTCCGTCGTTGGGTCAAGCCCAACCACAGTTGGGTTATTCATTTGTT
>WRBU01000221.1 GCA_009784355.1 Defluviitaleaceae bacterium | reverse complement strand
GCTAATTTTATCAATAGTCAAGCCCATCATAGCCTCATCCCCCCATTAACGCTTAAATTGTGCCCCGTAATGTAGCTTGCGTCATCACTGGCAAGAAACAGTATCGCCTTTGCAATTTCTTCGGGCTGTCCAAGCCGCCCTAACATGGTTTGTTTTGCAAATTTGTCAAGCAAGTCTTGCGGTACGGTCTTCAAAATATCCGTCATTGTATAGCCGGGGGAAACCGCATTAACCCGCACAGGTACGCCTTTTCTCGCAAATTCCTTTGCCCATGTGGTGGTAAGTCCGTATATAGCGGATTTTGTGGCGGCATAATTCGCCTGTCCAATATTTCCAAATTCACCCACCACCGACGAAATATTGATAATAGAGCCGCCGCCCTCCCGCTCCATATGCGACCCAAAATGGCGGGTCAAATTAAACACGCCCTTCAAATTTACATCCATAACCAAATCCCATTGCTCGTCCGTCATTTTTGCCGTCATTGCATCACGGGTTATGCCCGCATTATTCACCAAAATGTCAATGCGCCCAAACTTTTGGACAGCCCATTCATAAAACGCCGCACATGCGGCAGAATCCGCCACATCCAATTTATACGCCGTTATGCCTTCATACGGAATTTCCGCAATATCCACCGCAATAACACTTGCGCCCTCTGCCGCAAGCATTTCCGCCGCACAACGACCGATTCCCGCCGCTGCTCCTGTTACAACTGCCACTTTTCCGCCAAATCTCATGCTGTTCCTCCTGCCTATCCGTTTTTTCTGCGAGCCATCTCCTGCACAGCAAAGCTGGCGACATGCTGCGCAAAGCTATTTTGTCCAAAGCCTGCGTCATAGCCCAGCTCTTTTGCTAGTTCGTTAGAAATTCTTGGCCCGCCACAAATTAACACTACTTTGTGGCGGATTTCTTCGGCTTCCAAAATTTCTACCAGCTCAGTTAGGTTTACCACATGCACGTCTTTTTGGGTTACGGTTTGGCTAACCAGCAGCACATCGGCGTTTAACTCTTTTGCCTTTGCTACAAAATCCTCATTGTCCACTTGGCTGCCTAAGTTGTGGGCTTCTATCATTTCATAGCGTTCCAGCCCATAATTGCCCGCAAAGCCTTTCATATTCATTATTGCATCAATGCCTACTGTGTGGGCATCCGTGCCTGTGGACGCACCAACAACGACTATTTTGCGCCCAATATGCTTGTTGATATATTCATTAATTTCATACATATCCATAACGTCGCTGTCCACTGTTTGCACTACAATATTATCGTAGTCCACATTGTGGGAAATACCGCCGTATACCACGTAAAATGTAAAGCCAGCATCCAAAGAGCCGCTATGTGCCACATTTGGGTCTATCATCCCCATTTTTTTGGCAAGAATTTTGGCAGTCTCCCGCCCTTTGTCGTCGTTTGGTATTGGCAATGTGAAAGATAGTTGCACCTTGCCGTCATCAATGGTGTCGCCGTATGGTTTGATATGGTTATTCATGGGCAGCACCGCCTTTCAACAGGTCGATAAATGGATTAAAGTAATTCTCAGATTTTAGCACAACCCCATCAAGCCCTTTACCCCCATCACGTCTTCGTTTTATACCCGCAAAAATGCCTTGCTCAAGCGTAGCAAACAACTTTTTTTGCTCAATTTTTTCAAGAAGCTCTACTGCTTTGTCAAGAACTTCGGCGGCACGGCTCTGCATTATGCCGCCCGTTTTAAATTCAATTTCGCCGCCCAAATCCGCCATTGTGTTAAAAATATATCGGGCAGAGTCTATTGCCAATGCACGGTCGCTCATAAAAGGCGTGTGGATGGCTTCTGTCAACATTCCCAGCAAGTGTATTTTTTGCCCCGTCATTATTGACACCGTGTTAAATAATGCATTTTGCACGCTTCCTTTGAAAATGTCGCCCGTCATAAATTTGGTGGGAGGCATATATTTTAGGGGTGCATTTGGAAAAATTTCCCTTGCCATCTGGGCTTGGGCAAGCTCGTACAAAAAGCCGTTTTTCACGTCAGGCGCAATTTCAAAGGCGTGACCCAAGCCCATTTGCTCCTCGGGAAGCCCCGCCATAAGTGCAAATTGCTCATTTAAAAATTGACTGGTCAACACTGTGTGAGCTTCTTCAACAGCATCTGCTGTGGTGAGATAATTGTCCTCGCCCGTATTGATAATAATGCCCGCAGAGCCGTTTATAATGCGGGAAAAATATTGGTCAACAAGGGTGCGCTGCATGTTTATGTCCCTAAACAGTATGCCGTAAAGCGCGTCGTTAAGCATGACATCAAGACGCTCCAACGCCCCCATTGCGGCAATTTCCGGCATACAAAGCCCCGAGGCATAATTGCACAGGCGGATATACCGCCCAGCCTCTTCCCCTGCTTCGTCCAAAGCCGCCCTCATTAGGCGGAAGTTTTCTTGTGTGGCGTAAGTGCCGCCAAAGCCTTCGGTTGTTGCGCCGTATGGAACGTAGTCAAGCAAGCTCTGCCCCGTTGTTCGGATGACAGCTATAATATCTGCCCCCTGCCTTACAGCAGCAACCGCCTGTGTAATGTCCTCATAAATATTACCCGTAGCAACTATAACGTACAAATACGGGTCGGTTTTGTCGCCGTATTTTGTGAGCATTTCATCCCGTTTTCGGCGGTTTTTTGCAATTTTATCCGCTGTTTTTTGCGCTACATCTGACACAGCGTTGCTGGCAACATTAATATTGCCCATTGGAATTTTTGATAGGTCAATAGTTCCGCTCTCAATGCCTTTTGCAATTCCTTGCGGGCTTTTGCCTGTAGCAAGCATTGCATTACCTATAACAAATGCCGCGCCGTTGCTTAAAAGCCCGTGGCGCATCAAGTGATTAACTACCACATTTGGCAACGGCACATCTACATCATCCACGCCATCAATGCCCAAAAGGCGACATACAGCACGCTCTGTGGCGGCAGTAGTGTGCTTATCTATAAAATTTTGCGTATCTTGGGCAACGCTTTTGGCGAGCCTGCGAGCCTGCGTTACTTTACCCCAGTCCAAATTTAATTTATTCATTGCCATCACCTTTGCGTCCACTTCTTGCAAGCCCTTTTGG
>WRBU01000220.1 GCA_009784355.1 Defluviitaleaceae bacterium | reverse complement strand
TGTACCTCAAGCCCCAAAAAGTGCGAAACACCGTGATAGTAGTAGTTTGAAACATCATCGTCTTGCTCAATAAGCCCGATTTCCTTCAATTTTTCAGCATAAAACTTTTTCACGGTTTCGTTAAGCTCGGAAAACTTCAAGCCCGGCTTGCAAGCCTCAATAACTTTTTTGTTGGCTTCCAAAACTATATTATAGAGCAGTTTTTGACGGTCGGTAAACTTTCCGTTGGCTGGGAAGGTGCGGCTTACATCTGCGTTATAATACTGCCAGCTTGCACCAAAGTCCACCAAAATAAGGTCGCCGTCATTAATTTTGCAGTTATTTTCACCATAATGCAGTACGGTAGCATTTGCGCCGCTTGCCATTATAGTGCGGAAGCCCTTTTCTGCGCCATTTTTCTTAACAATAAAATCCCAATACGCTTCTAATTCATATTCCATCATTCCCGGCTTTGCCTTCTCCAAAAACGTGTAAACACCTTCGGAGGTAATGTCCGCAGCCTTTTGAATCAGAGCCACCTCGTCGGCACTTTTAATTAAGCGCAAACGTGCAAACATTGGGTGGGCATCAATTAGCGTAACCACGGGGAATTTTTCACGTATACGCCCTGCAAGATTAAGCTCTGGCGTGTTTGGTGCGTCAAGACCACGATGCTCCAAATCCAAATAAACAATTTTGCAACGCTCACGCACAAAAGCCCCTCTTGAGGAGCCGCCTAAATGCTCGTCCAGCTCATCCATAAACCCAACTTCCTCTATGCCGCTAATTTCTTGAGCTTTTTCTATTGTCATTGCCGCCCCGTCCCATTTTGCGGTGTGTTCGTCGTAACGCTCTAAATAAATACGGCAAGTTACCTCGCCCTTTTTGTCTTTGCGCATCATAAAAGCCATGCCAGCCCTGTCAATACCCGTAACATACAAAAAATTACGCTGCGGACTGTAATCATAGTATCTATCACCACGCATAACGGGTGCCACACCTGAATAAATAACCAGCACACTATTATCTTCCATGATGCCCGCAAAATTTTCACGGTTCTTTGCGTAAAATTCCTTCATAATATCAACCCCGCTTCCATAATATATTATCATTATACCACAGCAAAAATTTTTTTCAACGAAAATTTCAAAAACCCTTGACAAAGAAAAAAATATACCGTATAATCACAAAGGTAACTTGGCAGGATAGCTCAGCTGGCTAGAGCATTCGGTTCATACCCGAAGGGTCGGGGGTTCAAATCCCTTTCCTGCTAGTAAAAACCCTTACAAATCTTGATTTGTAAGGGTTTTTTATTTTTGACTTTCTATTAATTAACCACATATTAACCACAAAAGAAATTTAAAGGGACTTGTGTTATAATTTTGCCGTGAGCCTTATTGGCATTTTCTTTCAAACGACCCATAAGATGTTAATCAGGTTATGATTACGCTCTAGACATCAAAAAAAATATAGAATTCTAAAAAATTCCCGCGATATGCTCTGTTTTTATTTTGTTGGTTTTAGTATAATGTTGTTGTATTTTACATATTTATGAAAAAGGAGATGGAGCGCATGTTAAAAATGCCACAAACACTTGATTATGCTGTTATTCAGCAAGGGTTTAACATCAATAGTATTTTGCAGGAGCTTGACTATGCAATAGACCAAAGATGTTATGGTGAAGAGAAATATTTGGTGCATGACATTGAAGAACCTCTAAACGCTAATGAGTTTTACAGTCTTATTAAATTTGAGATACAAGATGTTTTAAGAAGAATTATTAATGACAATGATTTTATGAGAAAGCAACTACGTGAATTTCCCACTCAGGCCGATTATGTAGAGTCTCTTGTGGATGGTTTTGCGAGGGAATCAGCGCATGGGGTTTTGAGGTAGTAATTGTTGTGTGTCAGCCGCCTGCCCGCTTTGCATTGCATTTGTGAAGCTGGCAGGCGGGCGCACGGCATGAAATCATTCAACCCTTTTTGAGATTACTGGCAACGAGTTTTAAGGCCTCGTCTAAAATATCATTAGGTATAATTTCTATAAAATCGTAGTTTCTAGCTTCCATATCTAAAATTTTCGTTTGACCCGCCATTGCAAAACCTTTATCTTTGTTGGTTATAGGGCTAATCATAAGCATTTTATTGTTCTTTACCCGTTTTCAATTCCAAATCCAACCAAATTATAGACCCTTGCTCAATCATATTTCCCCCTCTCCCTACTTTTCCAAACTTGATGCAATCTGACCCATAGTAGGGATTCTAAATTGCCCCTTATAAATTCTCGAAGTTTATAAGGCTTATAGCAAGCTCTAAAAAAAGAAGAATAAACTGCGAGGTATGGTATCAAGCACAACTGAGACCCTGCCATGAGACAAGAACCCCTTTGCATATACAAGCATAGTATGTACTACGGTCGCAAAAAAAGACTGAAGATGTAATACAAAGGAGGTGAAATAAAAATGATTAATTTTGAACGTGAAAACAGGCATGGACGGGAGCACGAGACTACGCATGAGCGTGAACACGAGCACAGACACAATCATGAACATGAGCATTTTACAAAGCATAGAAAGGTTTGCACTGTAGAAACAGGTGAAAATATAACCATCACAACACCTGTTGTACTTAATGCTTATGTAGATAGCTGCAAAGTTGAAATTGAGTGCAGAGGACACGAGATAATAAGAGAGTCTTCCCGCAGACCAAATCACCACAGATTTAGAATACGCCAGAAAATGCACGTACACATCCCTATTGACTTTGTTGCCGAATGTAATGTGGGCGACGGCAGGGTAGAATTTGATTTTGATGAGAATTAATGCAACAGTTTAGCTCTATAAAATAATCCCCGCAAAATATCAAGATTTTGCGGGGATTATTTTTGGGGGAGCGGGTTCTCGTAGGGGCGAGCATTGTTCGCCCGTTTTGCGGGGCTTGTTTTGTAGTCAAAACCCCGTCATTGCGGCACGCACTTTGCCGCAATCCCACAAAATAGCGTAATTCGCATTGACAAAATCGTAGGGGCGGCATTTTGCCGCCTGTAACACTTTCGTTTTGAAGCCGAATTTGACGAGGCATTAGCTCCAGCGGGCGGCAGAATGCC
>WRBU01000219.1 GCA_009784355.1 Defluviitaleaceae bacterium | reverse complement strand
GCTGACCTAGACAAAGCAATGACCCTTGCTGTTTTGGAAGATATTTATAGACCATACCGTCCAAAGCGACGTACACGTGCAACTATCGCAAAAGAAAAAGGATTAGAGCCTTTGGCGATTGTGATTTTTTCACAAGATTTAACTCAGTCAATAGAGAGTTTGGCAGTCAGCTATATTGACGAAGAAAAAGGTGTAGCAGATGCACAAGAAGCCATTGCTGGTGCGCTAGACATTATTGCAGAAATAATTTCCGACGATGCAGGATATAGAGCCATTATACGGCGCATTTTCGATACCAAGGGCATTTTGACTAGCATTGCTGCAAACAAAGAAACCGAGTCAGTATATGAAATGTATTATGAGTATCAAGAACCTGTAAAAAAAGTCGCTGGACATAGGGTGCTAGCCCTTAACCGAGGCGAAAAAGAGGGATTTTTACGTGTATCTGTCGAAGTAGAACAAGAGGAATCTATTGCGGCTCTTGATAAAATTATAAACCTTAAAAATCCACATACCAGCGAATATATTGCAAAAACTATTGAGGATGCTTATAAAAGGCTGATTGAGCCAAGTATAGAGCGTGAAATACGCAACAATATGACCGAAGTCAGTGAAGAAGGGGCAATAAAGGTTTTTGCGCAAAACCTACGCCAACTTTTGCTTGCCGCCCCTATAAAAGACAAAGTTGTACTTGCATTAGACCCCGGTTTTCGTACAGGTTGTAAAGTTTGCATTATAGACGGCATAGGCAATGTGCTGTACACGAGTGTGGTTTATCCAACTCCGCCCTCAAACAAAGTGGATGAAGCTAAAAAAATACTAATCCCCCAAATTACCAAACATAATGTGGATATTATTGCCATTGGTAATGGCACGGCTTCTCGTGAAACCGAGGCGTTTGTGGCAGATATGCTTCGTGAAATTGACCGCAAAGTATATTACACCATAGTAAACGAAAGCGGAGCATCCGTATATTCTGCTTCAAAGTTAGCGGCAGATGAATTTCCAGATTTTGACGTAGCATTACGCTCTGCTGTAAGTATTGGGCGCAGATTACAAGACCCTCTTGCGGAGTTGGTTAAAATTGACCCTAAAAGCATTGGCGTTGGGCAATATCAACACGACATGAACCAAAAACGGCTAACAGAGAGCCTTGGAGGTGTCGTGGAGGACTGCGTAAACAGTGTTGGGGTTGACCTCAATACAGCATCTGCATCCCTTTTGTCTTATATTGCGGGCATTTCTGCCAACATAGGCAAAAACATATTGCTTCATCGTGGAGAAATTGGAAAATTTAAGAGCCGCAAGGAGTTGTTAAAAGTAAAAGGGCTTGGTCCCAAGGCTTTTGAGCAATGTGCCGGTTTTTTACGCATAACTGATGGCGAAAACCCTTTGGACAACACAGCTGTGCATCCTGAAAGCTATGCTGTCGCTCAAAGGCTTATAGAGCATATTGATGGTAAGGTAGACACAAAACAACTAGACATCAAAGCCCTAGCTAAAACGCTGGATGTAGGCGAACCAACCCTTAAAGACATTGTCGCAGAGCTGGAAAAACCCGGCAGAGACCCACGCGAAGATGCCGAAGCCCCTATGTTGCGCAGTGACGTACTTACTATGGAGGACTTAACCGAAAGTATGACTCTTAAAGGCGTTGTACGAAATATAATGGATTTTGGAGCATTTGTTGACATCGGTGTTCATCAAGACGGTTTGGTTCACATTTCACAAATGGCAGACAAATTTATTAAACATCCATTTGAAGTAGTTGCTGTTGGTGATGTAGTGGACGTTACTATTCTTTCCGTTGACGTTGGCAAAAAACGCATTTCGCTATCAATGCGAAAAAATTCGTAATTTTGCAAAAAGTGCTTGACATGTCTTTGTTAGTAGTGTATAATTCGTTAGATTGAAACTAATTTTTGGTAGGAGGTGAAAGGTATGGCTAATATCAAATCTGCAAAAAAACGTATTCGTGTTACTGCCAAACAGACTATGAGAAACAGAATGATAAAATCTCGCACAAAAACTGTCATGCGTAGGGTGGTAGAAGCAGTAGGGGCAGGCGATAAAAATGCAGCTCAAAACGCACTTCTTACGGCTGTTAAAGTCATTGATAAGGCAGCTTCAAAGGGTGTTTATCATAAAAACAATGCCGCTAGGAAAAAATCTAAACTAGCAAAAATGGTTAATCGTGTTTCGGCATAATATTGAGATTCGCAAGGGTGAACTTTTTCGCCCTTTTTTTGTTCTTTGGGTTTATGTTACCGACAAAACATCTTATACTAATTCCAATTTAATACATGGAGTGCCGACTGAGCCCCAAACGCAAGGCGTTTGGGAATAGCGAAGGAGAGCAGTCTATGATTTTAAATGGGATTAGTATTGATAAAAAGAATGTGGAAATGCTTGCATTAATTTGTGATATATGATAAAATAATTGTGAGGTGATTACAGTGAAAAATATTACTTTTGATTGCATTGGTATGCGTTGAGGGAGCTGCGAAAAAAGCGTCGTGAACGCTTTGCTAGACATTGGCGTGGCTAGTGCCACTGCAAAGTCTATGAGTGGCAAAGTTACAGTAGAATTTGACCCAAATGTAGTAACTTTAGAGCAAATATTTAAAGAAATTGAAGATTTAGACTTCCGCCCGATTCCACCAAAAGCAACTGATGGTTGAGGTCCAGATGCAAGTTTGCTTTGAGCAAACAAATAAACATTCCGTTGGAATGAAATGACAGAAAAACAGGCAACCATTTTAAATAGTTGCCTGTTTTTAATTATAAAGCTACATTATTAATTACGAAGTTTACGGCGGTTTTCCATAATTTTTATTTGTTTGGATTGTTCTGTCAAAATATCATCTAAATTAAAATTAAAGTTTTTTACCGCTTGGTTAGCCATGATGCTTGCCAAGTCTTTTTTTAATGGCGTATTTTTTGGGTCGTATGTAAGCACAAAAGCCAAAAGCTGTCCAATATCTTCAATTATTGTTCCGCAAGCCTGCTCTTCAAAGTCTATGCCCCAAACCTTTTTGCCGTCAAAAAGAAAATTACGCCCGTTTATATCACCACGTGTTATGCCTGTATTT
>WRBU01000218.1 GCA_009784355.1 Defluviitaleaceae bacterium | reverse complement strand
TTCCAGCGTGCGCTTTATTTGCGGCACATCGGAGCTTCACAAAAATTTAGAAGCCCGTTTGTCTAATTTTTTAGGCACAGAAGACACAATTTTATACAGTTCTTGCTACGACGCAAACGGCGGGCTTTTTGAAACCATCTTAACCGCCGAAGATGCTATTATAAGTGACGAACTTAACCACGCAAGCATTATTGACGGAGTAAGGCTTTGCAAGGCAATGCGCTATCGTTATAAAAACAACAATATGGAAGAGTTAGAGGCGCAACTTAAAGACGCAACAGAAAAAAATGCCCGCATTAAAGCCATTGTAACTGACGGCGTATTCTCTATGGACGGCAATATCGCAAACCTTAAAGCCATTTGCGACTTGGCGGACAAATACGATGCAATAGTTATTGTGGACGACAGCCACGGCGTTGGTGTTATAGGCGACAACTTAAAGGGTGCGCACGAGCATTGCGATGTTATTGACCGCATTGACGTGCTTACAGGTACGCTGGGCAAAGCCCTTGGCGGCAGCTCCGGCGGCTACACCAGCGGCAAAAAAGCTATTATTGACATTTTGCGCCAACGCTCCCGCACTTACCTTTTCTCAAACACACTATCCCCCATTATCGCAAACGCATCCCTTACTGTTCTTGATATGGTAGAAAATGACAAATCCCTCGCAGGCAACCTCAAAGAAAATACGGCATATTTCCGCAAAGGTTTGACTGACGCTGGTTTTGACGTACTTCCAGGCACTCACCCCATTGTTCCAATTATGACCTACGACGAACTAAAAGCCGCTCAACTGGCAGAAAAAATGCTGGAAAAAGGCGTTTATGTTATCGGCTTTTTCTTCCCTGTTGTGCCACGCGGCAAGGCTCGCATCCGCACTCAGGTTTCTGCTGCCCACACAAAAGAGCAGTTGGACTATGTAATCAACGCATTTGCTGAGGCCAAAGCAGAGCTAGGTATGTAAGTATATAACTTCGCGCTGTGGTTTGGAGTGATTGAATGGAAGTAGAAATTTTCCTTGCACCCATCGAAAAAAGGCACGTCCTGCAAAATATGATTGGACTTTACCTCTACGACATGAGCGAAATCGACAACGAGTTAGAGTTAAATGACGACGGTTTATACGACAACCCATGGCTTGATTCTTATTGGAAAGAAGCCGAGCGTCATCCATATCTGCTAACTGCAGGCGGAAAATATGTCGGCTTTGTGCTAGTACGTGAAATCAGACCAAATGTTTTTTCGGTTGCAGAATTTTTCATCATGCGTAAATATCGCAAATTGGGTCTAGGCTCTGTTTTGATGTCCAAAATGTTTGAGTTTCATAAAGGCAAATGGGAAATTAGCACCCTAGCAAGCAACACATCCTCCCAACATTTTTGGCGCAAAATTATTAAAAATACCTCACATGGCGAGTATCAGGAATATTCGATATATAACGGCAAGCGAATTGAATGGTCGTTTTGCAACTAATCGTAGGGGTCGCCGCCTTCGGCGACCCTGCACGGGACTTCGTCCGCAATAAAAAGCAAAGGTGAAAATATGAAACTACGTCCGCATCATTTACTTTGTACACAAGGGTATGAAGGCAAAGGATACAATAGCGGTTTTGTTGACAACATGACCGCTATTGTAACACATTTGCGCAATGACGCAAGTGCCGCCATTGAAATTGTATTTTCAACAGACGATATTTGTGTCAAATGTCCTCATATGCTAGGCATTGACTTGTGCAAAAGCAATGACAAGGTTAAGCGGCTCGATGGTAAAGTAGCCGCCCATTTTGGCATTGAAGAAAAAAGTTACATATATCAAGATATTACACGTGAAATTAATACCAAAATGACTTCCGCTACAATGAACGATATTTGCGGCGAATGCGAATGGTATCCAACAAGTGCGTGCAAAGGAAACATCCTTGGTATCGATTAATCAACGAGGTATGTATGCCAAAACAAAAAACAGTTTTCACTTGCAATAATTGCGCTCACGAAACAGGGCGGTGGCTTGGCCGCTGTCCTTCTTGCGGTGCTTACAATAGCTTTGAAGAAAGCGTTGTTGTAGCAACATCACGTTCATCGTTGGGTGCACGGCCAGCAGTCGCCCCTGCGGGGTCTGGCAGGGCACAACGCCTTGGGGATGTGAAATCTCTTGAAGATTCCAAATTTCCAACAGGACTTGACGAGCTTGACCGTGTTCTTTGTGGCGGCATTGTCCCCGGCTCGCTTATTTTGCTTGGCGGCGAACCAGGCATTGGCAAATCTACTATACTATTACAAATTTGCCGCCAACAAGACTTTAATATCCTCTATGTTTCGGGCGAAGAAAGTCCAGGGCAAATTGTTCTGCGGGCAAACCGTTTGGGTGAATTTAGCGACAATTTATTTGTGCTGGCAGAAAATAACATTGCCGCAGTTGAATTGGAAGTTGACCGCCATAAGCCAAAACTTCTCATAATAGACTCCGTCCAAACAATGACTCATCCCGACCTAACCTCCGCCGCAGGCTCAATTACCCAAGTACGCGAAACCACATCAGCATTAATGCAAATGGCAAAAACTCGTGGTATGGCGACCATCATTGTGGGGCATGTTACAAAAGACGGAGCAATAGCAGGTCCAAAAATGCTCGAGCATATGGTAGATTGTGTGCTGTATTTTGAAGGGGATGCCCACGGTGGCTTTCGTATTATTCGTGCTGTCAAAAACCGTTTTGGTGCAACAGGCGAAATTGGCATTTTTGAAATGGCAAGCCACGGACTTGCCGCCATTACAAATCCAAGTGAATACATGCTAACGGGTCGCCCGCTTAATGCCTCAGGAAGCGTTATTACATGCGCTATGGAAGGTAGCCGCCCAATTTTGACAGAAGTGCAAGCTCTTGTCGCACCCACAAAAGCCCCAAACCCACGCCGTGTCGCAAGCGGCATGGATTATAACCGCATAAATATGTTGCTTGCTATGATAGAAAAACACTGTCGCCTACCCCTTTCAATGGCAGACTGCTACATTAACATTGCTGGCGGAATGAAGCTGACAGAGCCTGCTGCCGACCTTGCTGCCATTGCTGCCATTGTATCTTCATCAAAAAATATTGC
>WRBU01000217.1 GCA_009784355.1 Defluviitaleaceae bacterium | reverse complement strand
TGTTTTATTCGTCAATAATAACTGCTTTGCCCCAATCAATTTCATGCGGGTCTTTTGTGTTGTTGCCCTCACCAACCAAAAGTCCCATTGCGAATTCGTAGCCGCTTGGCCACTGAAGGATTTCTTTAAGCTCCTCTGCATAAGAACTTTTAAAGACAAAAGCGGCAAGAGCAACAATGCAGCTGGAAAGCCCAAGACTGGTTGCGGCTAGGGTCATGTTTTGGGTTAAAATGCCGCAGTCGATATCTACCCAGCTGCTTTGCGGATTTTTTTCTTTAAGCACCAAGATAATCGCTGGGGCATTGTAAAAAATTTTTCCGCCGCGCTCTGCAATAAGGTTGTACATGCGGCTGTCTTCCATGGCTCTTAAATTATCCATAGCCTCTGCATCCATCTCGTCTACAATTTCTTTGTTGTTTATTGCAATAATTTTCCATGGTTGGAAATTTTTTGCACTGGGGGACTCTAATCCTGCTTTTACAATGCTGCGCATGACTGATGGCTCAACGGCTTTGCCTGTGTAGCCCCTGCAAGAAAATCTGCTTTCAATGGTTTTTAACACTTCATTCATTTATCTTTCCTCCATTTCTTGGATAAGCTCTAGGGTTGTTTGCAATGCATTTAAGCCTTGGCGGTTTAAATAATGGGGGGTAACGCCGAATTCATCGATAGCTCTGCCGTAGCTATCAATAAACAGCCCAAAATCATAGCGGATTATCATTCCTGTATTCGGCAAAGCAAAAAAGCCTACCAAACCGCCGCCTGTTACCCCCCTAGTTGGAGTGCCGACAACAGTAGCAAAATCCGCCGCCATGGCGTACATCACGGCATATTCTACCGCAGAGGCGGAGTTTCCGTCCACCAATATCCAAATTTTGCCGTCAAAAAGAATTTCTCCCGTAGAGCGCACAAGGCTTGGGCGTGGGACGATATGGGTTAAAAACGCCGCATCATTATAATTTAGATATGGAAATTGTCCCAAAGTATATTCGGCTGTGTAAAATTTTTGCAAGTCAATATCAACAAAGGTTCGAGCATCACGCACGTCGGCATCAAACCAAGCCAAATTATGACTGCCTCCCATAAACATTGTGTAAATTTCTACGCTGATGTCGTAGGGGATATTGGGTGCCATAAATAATTGTACAAAATAACGAGTGAATCCACCGGGATTTCCTCTAAAATCAAGGATAAGGTGGTTAAAACCATCGATTTGTGCGTAAAAATCACGCATTATTTCCATGTCGTGCTCAATGTTATAATGCCAAAATTGGCTGACACGAACTGCTGCAATCCCCGCTTCGGCATTAATGATTTGGGTTTGAAGGTTGTTTGGGAAAACCATTCCCGCCTCATATCCCAAGTCCACTTCAATAAAGCCGTAAAACCTTTGGGCAATATCGGAGCGTGCAATCTTAACAAACTTTGCGCTCCAATATGTAAGTTCGTAGTCGTAAAGCTCCATAAAATCACCATTATAATCTATTGGCCCACGATAAATATTGCCAAGTATAAGATGCAGCCCCTCACGTGTTTGCACGGAAAGGTGTCCAAGCTGACGCATGGGATTAATTACATAGCGGTTAATATGCGATTGAAAATGCTGCGGGGATGTAATTTCAAGCTCCGTCAGCAAAAGCTCACGCCCACGGGCAACATTAGTCTCAAAATCTGCCCCAAAACGGCGGTACGCTATGCCAATATATGGGTAATTTTGACGCAAAACATCAACAAGATAGTCAAAATCCTCTATAAATTGGGCATTAACCTCTGCCAGCGGGTGTTCATTTTCGTAATAATCGCAGGCAGAAAGGGCAAAAAATATAACGACAAGAAAAGTTATGAGTGCGTATCTAAAATTTTTCATTTTTCCTCCTGATTGCTAATTATATAGGTGGTTTCGTTGTGGGCAAATTTGTAGCCGACCCACTCGCTAATTTTGATAGCATGTTTGTTTTTGGGGTGGTGAGCCACAAACGCCATTTCAAAGCCCACGTCTTCAAATAACTTTTTGTACATTAATGCGTACAACCATTTGCCAATGCCCCTGCCTCTATACCGCTCTTTAACACCAATTAAAAATTGATACGGAAACCTTGGGTCGTTGTTGTTCACAGCAGCATTTGTCATGGCGACCATTTCTTGATTTTGGTTAAAAATGATGTAGCAATGATGCGTTCTGTTGTGTTTAGCAAAATTTTCGATGCTTCTTTGTTCTTTTTCGGGGGTTTGTACGTATTGTACAAAACCATCTTCGTGTACATCCGGCATATCTTCTTGGAATTCGTTAAACAATTTGCAATACGGCTCAATAAACTCCTCAGAAATGGCGGCAAGATATTGAACATGAAGGTCGCTGTTTTGCGTTTGATGCTTTGCTTTGGCATCTGTTAAAATTTCAATGTCAATTTCTGATTTTTTTAGAGTATAAATGCCCGCATTTAACTGTGTTTTAAACGAAAACCTTCTGACTAGGCTATCCAGCTCATTATCAAATACCGTGATTGCGATAAAATTGTGCTGCTTTAATTTGTCGCTTATAAAATGATATAAACAACTTGCCAATGATTCAAATACATCTGCTTTGGCAAGGTGGACTGTTAAATGATGCCTTTCATTCCCGCCCCAGTCGGCAGATTTTTTAAAAGATAAAATACCGCAGATTGGGAGTGATGAGCCGTCTTTAATGACCAACAACTCGCTTTGCTCGTCATAAAATCCCACCAAAAACAAACTTCTGTATTCATCCGCATTTCTATATCGTTTAAGAAAACTGTATTTTTCAGCAATACGCTCTTGCGCCAAAAACAGCTCCTGCACCTCGTTTTGAGATAGGTTTTTTACAGCAAGTTCCTCTATCTTCACACGTTATACCCCGCATATGTAAAATAGGGCGGGCAATATGCCCGCCCGTGCGATTATCGATTATTCTGTTGGTAGCTCTGGCTTGCCGCCAAGGTTTATATTGATGCCAGCAAGACCCTCACGCATTTTTGTGTCAGCAATTTTGTTTTGCATTCCAAGATAGTCCATTACGCCCATGTTGCCATTGCGTAAAGCGTCAGCGATAGCATTTGGCACTTGCGCCTCTGCTTCTACTACC
>WRBU01000216.1 GCA_009784355.1 Defluviitaleaceae bacterium | reverse complement strand
TTTTTCGCCAATCTAGGAGGAAGGTTCCGTGCGAACCCGAAGGTTCGTGCGGGTTCTTCCGACGACGAGTGGTGGAAAATCAGGCTGGAAAGTCGTGCAATAGCTTTATGTTAACACGCCCTAGAGTGCAAATTCAGGGGAAATATATTGTGAATAAAATTGCCGTTATATATAAATCTAAATACGGAAAAACAAAGCGGTATGCTGAATGGATTGCCGAAGCCCTTAATGCCCCACTCTTTGAACACACAAAGTTATCACCACGTCAACTTAATAATTATGATGTGGTAATATATGGCGGTGGTTTATACGCAGGTGGTATTAACGGAATAAAACTTGTCAAAGGCAATTTTTGCAAGTCGCTGATTGTGTTTACTGTGGGAGTAGCAGACCCTAAAGATTCCGATTATACGCACATTTTAGAAAACGCCTTTACCACTGAAAAATTATCTAAAATAAAAACATTCCATTTGCGTGGAGGCATTGATTACATCAAATTAAGCCCTATTCATAGATTAATGATGGCAGCAATGAAAAAGTTAATCGAGAAAAAACCGATTGCTAAACGTGATAGTGATGACGTTGGTATACTTGAAACATACGGCAAAAATGTTGACTTTTGCGACAAAGCAACGATTAAACCGCTTGTAGAATATGTACGAACATTATAAGCATATGTTAGCGAATATATTCTAACCCAAAACGCCCCAGCTAATATACAGCTGGGGCGTTTTATGCTAATCCTGATTAAAATCCTATTCTTTTTCGGTGGCTAAAACCAACCCAAAACGCCTTGCTCGGCGTTTTGGGTCGCCCCCTCGAACAACAGGATTTTAATCTAGAATTAGTATTATATTGATTTTTTTATTTAAGGAGAGGACGAGAGGACATCCATTACTTCTTCGTTATCAATAAATATTTGACCTCCGCTCATCCAAGCGTTATTCATCCCAAAAACAACTTGGAAGAATTTGAACGGGACGTAGGTGGTGTCATTAACCAAAATGGCTGGGTTGGATAGTACGACTTCTGTTTCGCCGACAGTAAATGTATCCGCGCCTATTGACAGGCGAATTTCGTGTGTGCCGTTAAATACAGTAATTTCACGGGTTTCGTCATCCCAATTAATTGTGTTTCCAAAACCAAGCATATTTACCACGGCACGGAAAGGAACAAAGAAGCCGCCGTCTTGATAATGCCACAAAGCATCAAGCATACGTCCGTTTACAGAAATGCCGTAGTTATACGCCCAAATAGAGCCGCCTGTTAAGTCAAGATTGATGCCAGGAAGCGTTACAGCACGCTCAAACAGCACAACAACTGAAAGCGCCCGGTCTGACGGCATTGTACCCGCTATCATTGCACGGTTAGAAAGGGTGTAGCTAACAACCAAAGTTCTGCCGTCAAGCACCTCTTGCAAAGTACGCCCGTAAAGATTATCCCGCACACTTGTTCCATCTGCGTAATAAAGGGGAGTATCGTCGCCAATGTTAAGAATAAGACCATTACCGCTTTCACTTATAAATGACATTTCGTCAAGAAGTTCAAAGCGTCCGACAAAGTTAAACAAAGCACTTTCTTCTTGGGTATTTTCATTTATTAAAACACGTGCGGTATATTGCGGCGGCCAAATCATCGGTGTTGGCAGCATTGCATTGTAAAATCCTTTTACGGTGTCGCCAATGGCAATATCCGCACCCATAACATGGGTAAGGTGGTCTTTGTTAAAATCTACATAAATATCTTCTTCCACACGCAAGCGAATACGTGTAATTTCGCCTTCTGTTTTAGCGATATAAGTAACGATGCCTGTTGCATATTGATAGCTGGGGACGGCAAGCTCTGTATTGCCTGCGCCTATTTCCAAGTCAATTCCAAAACCGGGTAGGTGCACGGCTGTTTCAAAAAGCACAGTAACGCTTAATGCTGGGTCGGAAGGAATTGTTCCAGCAGGAATCATGCGGTTTGTCGCCGCATAAGTTACCACCAGCTTGCGCCCGTCAAGAACCTCTTCCAAAGTTCGTCCGTAAAGGGCATCCCGCACATTTATTCCATCTGCAAAATGAATTGGGGTGTCTTCCCCAAAATTAAGCGCGAGTTCGCCGCCAGCAGATACAAAATATCCATTTTCTTGAAATTCAAAACGGTCTACCAAAATGCTGTGCGGGGTTTGGGCAATAACAGCCGCTTCGTGGTGCGGCGGGTACTGCAGTGTCATGAAGCCGCTTGCATTGTAAAAGCCCGTTACCTCTGCCCCAACAACGACATCGCCAAGCAAAAATGTATTAATGCCCATTGTGAAAACAACCGTGCCGCCTTCGGCATTTTGCACACGTACGCTGCCATCCAAGCCAATTTCCGTAACAATGCCGCTAAATGACCCAAAGTTTAATAAAGGCTGTGCGTTTTCTTGATAGCCCCCATCAAAGGTATATAGCGTGTTTGTGATGCCATTTGCCATTACAGGGACGGCAGACAAGGTCAAAACTGCCGACAATGCTGTTGCACCTAATCTTTTAAAATTCACCATATTAAACACCTCTTGTTTTTATTTTTGCCAACTACCTTTTGTAGTAGCTTATACTATATAAACGCAACTGTATCACAAAAGTTCCTTTTTTCGTGTTACCGTTTTGTTACAAAATTTAAAGCCGAGTGGTTGCGAAGCAACCACAGCGAGAATTTTTACATTAATCAATGCGCCCTACAAAGGTTTCCAATATTTTACCCAAAAGCACCTTGAAATATAGCGTAGGCTGTGATAGAATATTTGCAAGAGGTGATTTTATGGAAGCAACGGCTATTGCTGCTTTGGCAACAAGCATGTCGCAGCAAAATTTGATGCAAGAGGTTAATGTGAAGCTCATGCGCAATGCAATGGAACATGCGGAAGCAACAGGACAGCTTGCGCAAGATTTGCTTTCGGCGATTCCATTGCCCGTGCCACCTGTCGGCTTTGACGGAGTTGGTGCTAATATAGATGTATACATATAAAGAAGAAGGCGAAATGGGGTGAATGCGGGGATTAAAGAGGCAAGAGCAAAATTATTAAAACATTTCTGCTATTCTGCTACTGCCCCTAACACATAACACCAACCCCCCTGCCCTTCTT
>WRBU01000215.1 GCA_009784355.1 Defluviitaleaceae bacterium | reverse complement strand
GACACCACTGTTGATTGTAAGTGTACTGCCGCTTGGGATTATTAAAGTTGTGTTGTTTGGATTTGCCCAACTTGAAACAATAAAGAATCCTGTAATGGTAATGTTGCCTATGACTGTAGCCGTTCCTCCGCTACCCCCTGCACCTGTAATTGCATTGCGCAACTCTTGCTCATCTGTAACATTCACAAAGGGTTCAATCGGCACATAGCCAAAAGAGGAAAGCAGTCCTGCAGGGCTTGTGGTTTGCGTTTCATCCACCCCGCCCGCCGTTTCATAACCCGCAAACACGGAAATACTGCTGGTAATAACCAGCACAAAGGCAAGCAAGCCCGCCAAAATACCTCTTATCTTTTTCTTCACGTCAATCAATCCTCTCATTTTCCATAAATTTGTGTTGCGTTTGTGTTGAAATTAAAACTGGTTGCGGTCTATTGTAGGGGCGGTTTGTAACCGCCCGTCTAGCTTCAAATTGGGAAAACATATTTTGCAAGTCATCAGCTACAGCGGGCGGCAGGTTGCCGCCCCTACAATTCAATTTGATTTTATATTAAAATTCTGTTGGGCATTTTACGTATGTGGACGCATTATGAATAGTCACAAAAAGCTGCTCTTTGCGCAAAATGCGGGAGCGGCTATTTTTATTATACAACATTCTTCTTGCAAAAGCAACACTTTTAATCGCAAGGGAGTGGACAATCGCACTGATTAAAGTTTGTAGCAACGGACCTCTTGTAGGGGCGGCATTCTGCCGCCTATTAGAGCTAATGCTTTGCCAAATTCGACTTCAAAGCGAAAGCATGGCAGGCGGCAAAATGCCGCCCCTACGGTTTTATCAATGCAAATTGTCCACATCTAATCGCACACCAAATTTTCGTCGTCTTGTACATTGCAGTTTTATAACAAAATTTTTAAATTTTCGCAAAAGTCTTTACTTTTTTTGAAAATGGGGTAAAATGTTAAGTGGAGAAATGTATTTTGAAACACTGGAGGAAGAGGAATTGAAAAAACTTTTTACAAGCGAATCTGTAACCCGTGGGCATCCCGACAAAATGTGCGACCAAATATCTGATGCGGTGCTTGATGCCATTTTGGCACAAGACCCCAATGCAAGGGTGGCCTGCGAAACTCTTGCCACCACAGGCATGGTTTTTGTTACAGGCGAAATTACAACAGATTGTTATGTCGATATAGAAGACATTGTGCGCAAAACCGTGCATGACATTGGCTACACCCGTGCAAAATACGGCTTTGACAGCGAATCCTGCGCTGTTGTCGTGTCGCTTAAAGGGCAGTCGCCAGACATTGCCGCAGGGGTGGACGTTGCGCTTGAAAGCCGCATGGGTGAGTCTGCTGCAGACATTGGTGCGGGCGACCAAGGCATGATGTTTGGCTATGCCTGCGACGAAACCGATGCTTTGATGCCTATGCCTATATATTTGGCGCATGGGCTTGCAAAACGCCTTGACGACGTGCGCCAAAACGGCACCGTGCCGTATTTGCGCCCAGACGGCAAGGCGCAGGTTACCCTAGAATACGACGGCGACACACCAAAACGTGTTACGGCTGTTGTTGTTTCCGCCCAACATGCGCCAGAAATTGCCCAAGCGACCATTGAGCGTGATTTGATGGAGCATGTGGTGCGTAAAGTTATTCCACAGCACCTTGTGGATGGTGATACGCAATATTTTATCAACCCGACAGGGCGTTTTGTAACAGGCGGCCCAAAAGGTGATGTGGGGCTTACTGGGCGCAAAATTATTGTTGATACATACGGTGGTTTTGCACGGCACGGCGGCGGGGCTTTCAGCGGAAAAGACCCGACAAAGGTAGACCGCTCTGCGGCATATGCCGCCCGTTATGTGGCAAAAAATATTGTGGCGGCGGGGCTTGCGAAGGCTTGCGAAATTCAACTGGCATACGCTATTGGCGTAGCAAAGCCCGTTTCAATATTTGTAAACACCTTTGGAACAGGCAAAATAGCCGATGCCGAAATTTTATCACTTATAAACAAGCATTTTGACCTTCGCCCAAAGGCAATTATAGAAAAACTTGACCTTTGCCGCCCTATTTACGCACAAACAGCGGCATATGGGCATTTTGGGCGGGCAGACCTAGACCTGCCGTGGGAAAAAACCGACATGGCGGATAAGTTGAAGTCATAGCGGCTTTACGTGATATTGTAAACTGGATTTTGAGGTGATAGAATGCAAGAAACGGCAGGAAGTATTTTTGACAAAATTTTAAAGGGTGAAATTCCGTGCCACAAAGTGCATGAGGATGATGATTTTTTGGTGATACTGGACACTTTCCCAACTCACCTTGGGCATAGCCTTATCATCCCGAAGCGTCCCGCTAAAAATATTTATGAATTGGACGAAGTTTCGGCATCAAAAATATTTTTGCTTGCACAAAAAATTGCAAAAGTTGTGCAAGACGCAACGGATTGCGAAGGTATTAATATCCTGCAAAACAACGGGGCCGCTGCTGAGCAAACTGTGTTTTATTTCCACATGCATGTAATACCGCGTTTTGAAAACGACGGTATTGTAATGAAGCGTCCCACAAACCGTTTTGGCAGCGAAGACTTTGAAGGCATGGCGCAAAAATTGGCGCAGGCTCTTTAATGAAATCAGGTGATTTATATGAAAAAACAATCTAAAGCAAAAAAAAGTTTCGCCATTGTGTGTTTTTCACTTATTGCGGTTTTGGTCATTGGCGGTGCTTCATATGCGGCATACCACCTTACACAACCGTCAAACAACACACCTAATTGGGCCAACATTGGAGGAGGCGCAGAGGGCGGTAATGACTCAAGTGATACAAATATTGTAGAAGAACCAAATGTAATTAGCATTTTGATTTTGGGTTTGGACGACGAGGCAAGTCTGCCAGACACTATGCTTGCTATTTATTTAGACCTAGACAACCACGATGTAAGCATAATTTCAATACCAAGAGATACAATGGTTAATATAACGCCCGAATTAAGGGCGGAATTTGCGGCTGTTGGCAGACCAAACTCATTACCGTCCCGCAATGAGGTGAAACTAAATGAAATTTTTACCCGTGGCGGCGTAAGCACCCATGGTTTAACCTTTGTAACCAACCACATACAG
>WRBU01000214.1 GCA_009784355.1 Defluviitaleaceae bacterium | reverse complement strand
TCCAGCCTGATTTTCCACCACTCGTCGTCGGAAGAACCCGCACGAACCTTCGGGTTCGCACGGAACCTTCCTCCTAGATTGGCGAAAAATCATTCTGAAAATTCGCACAATCCATTTATGTTAACACGCCCTAGTATGAGGGAGTTGTAAATTTTGATGGAATACAAAATTTTAATTTGTGATGATGATGTTGATATTTTAAATGCTTTGGAGATTTATTTGCGTGGCGAGGGTTATGGTGTAGTGAGGGTAGAAAATGGCGCAGATGCCATCGCTGGGGTCGCCGCTGCCCGCCCGCACCTTGTTTTGCTAGACATTATGATGCCTATAACAGACGGCATAACGGCGGCGGTGGAAATTCGCAAAACAAGTAATGTGCCAATAATATTTTTGTCTGCAAAAAGTGAGGATACAGACCGTGTTTTGGGGCTTAATATGGGCGGGGATGACTATATCACAAAGCCGTTTAACCCTGTGGAGCTATTGGCAAGAATAAAGTCCGCATTACGCCGCTACGCCCGCCTTGGCGGCATACAAGCCCACGTGGGGGATGCTGCCTTCGGCGTTTTGCAAAACATTTACCAAACAGGCGGCTTGACAGTAGACGACGACAAAAAAATGGTTACAGTAGACGGCGAAGAGACAACGCTTACACCCATTGAATACAACATCCTGCTTTTGCTTATTAAAAATCAAGACCGTGTGTTTAGCTCTGACCAAATTTATGAGGCGGTGTGGAACGAGCCTGCTTTTTATGTCAGCAAAACCGTGAGCGTCCACATTCGCAATATACGTGAAAAAATTGAAATAAACCCGAAAGAGCCTCGGTATTTAAAGGTTGTTTATGGACTTGGATATAAGGTGGTGAGTCTGCAATGAAAAGTATCGCATTTTTTAATGTTGCTAAAATAGCGTCGGTAGTTTTAGGGTTTTTTGGCGCGCTTTCTTTGGTGCGGTCGCTGAACACGCCTTTTAATTGGCATGTAGGCAGGATGCTTTATGGGGGATGGTTTGATTTTGGGCTTGCGCCGTCAGTGCTTTGGCTGTCGGTTTGTGTGGTTGTTTTTACGTATGCTATTTGGCAAACAAAGGGGGTCGTGCATCCTTTACGGCGCGTGGACTTTGGGGTTTTTGTGCTATTTTGCGCTGTGGGTGCGGTTGCTGGTTATTACACACTTACAGAAGTTCCGTCCCAGCTAAACTTGTTTTTACTGCCTATAACCACGTATTTGGCGGCAATGCTTGCCTTTGGCGAGTTTTTGGCTCGCTTGCGTGATAAAAGCCTTGCAAAAGCTTTGTATTTGCTTCAATTTTTTAAAATGTACCCAATTTGGAAGGCGATGGGGTTTATCACATTTTTGCTGTTTGCCAGCCAGTTATATTTACTTGTATCTTATTTCTTTACGCCTATACGTATTTTTTCGTTGTTTGTGATTGCCGCCATGACCTATTTTGTAATGCATTTGCTGAATTTATCAAAGCAATACGAGGCGGCAAATGTTGATAAAATTAAAGCAGAGCAATTTAAAACAGAGCTTATAACCAATGTGTCCCATGACATTAAAACGCCGCTTACAAGCATTATTAATTATGTGGATTTATTGAAAAATGAGAGGGATGACGGTAAGGCGAGCGAGTATGTGGCGGTGCTTGACAAAAAGGCGGCAAGGTTAAAAGTGCTTATTGACGACCTAATGGAAGCAAGCAAGGCTGGCACGGGGAATTTGCGGGTGGAATTGCAAGAAATAAATTTTGGTGAAATATTGGGGCAGGCGGCTGGCGAATTTGAAGATGCTTTTGCGAAGCGTAATTTAACGCTGGTGATGCGCCAACCGGATGATGCTGTGATGGTGCAAACTGATAATTGGCATATGTATCGTATTTTGGAAAATCTGTTTGCAAATGCGGCAAAATACGCGCTTGACGGCACAAGGGTCTTTGCGGAAATTGCAATAAAAGAGGGCAAGGTGCATTTTACATTGCAAAACACATCTGCCGAGCCGCTTGACTTTTGCGGCGGTGATGCCACCGAGCAATTTTTGAGGGGCGACAAAGCCCGCAATACAGAGGGCAGTGGGCTTGGGCTGTATATTGCAAAAAGCCTTACAGAGCTTGTTCATGGCAGGCTTTTTGTTCACACCAGCGGCGATTTGTTTCGTGTGGATATTTTTTTGTAAGACGTGGACAATTCACATTGATAAAATGGTAGGGGCGCATTTTGCCGCCCCTACAAGACCTCTTTATCGATATTAACGTTGTATTAGGATAAAGTCGTTTAAACCCACGAAAGGAGAAATTACCATGACTGACAAAGAGAGAATTGATGACTTTGCTCAAAGGATGATTGCTGAAAATGAGCAAAAGTACGGGGCAGAAATTCGCCAAAAATACGGCGGTGGGGAGATTGATGACTCCAATGCCTATTTGGCGAGCATGACGGAGGAGCAATTTGAAAAAAGCGAGGCAATTAGGATTGAGTTTGAAAAAACATTGCTTGCGGCATTTAACGAAGGCGACCCAAGCGGCGAGCTTGCTCAAAAAGCGTGTGAACTGCACAAACAATGGCTTTGCGTGTTTTATTCAAAATATACTAAAGAATACCATTTAGGACTGGCGGCAATGTATGTAGCAGACGAGCGTTTTGGCACAAATTATGAAAAGCTGGCAGTTGGTTGCACACAATTTTTGCACGATGCAATCAATATTTTTTGCAGATAGTTTTTTGTAAAAATAAAAGAAGGCTTTGGATAATCTCCGAAGCCTTGTTCGTATGTAGGGTTAGTATTTCTTCATTGGCTGATTGTGTGATACAGTCATGTATTTTTCTTTTGTAGCCATGCCGCCGCGTATGTGCCTTTCCGACTTGTTTATTTCAAGCACTGCCCTAGCTTTGCCCGCCAATCTCGGGTTAATTTTAACTAATCTTTCAGTAACGTCTTTGTGTTTGGTTGTCGTTAATTAGATAGGTTTTGTCAAGACCAATATCGCCAAACAATTTCAAGTATATGTCAACTGCACCGCCATTTTCTTCATGCGACACAACAATTTTTTGTAGGACTTGTTTTAGCTGAGCATTGGTTAGGGCTTCCATAGAAACAATGTCCCCCACAGTTTCAAAAGTGCGGGCGAGTAAATCCTCTAACTGACTACCT
>WRBU01000213.1 GCA_009784355.1 Defluviitaleaceae bacterium | reverse complement strand
TTGGTTATGTTAAAATTATCCAAATTGTTGGTTATATTCCAGCCTGCAAAGTTAAAGTCGTTGTTTAGCGACAGGCTTGGGTCAGGAGCATTCTCGTGGACAATGCGAAGTACATCCCCCGCATTAATAGCGTCTGTTCTTTCTTCGCCGTCAAGAAGTGCAAGGGTAGCTATATCAGCGTTTTGCGCCCCTCCGCCAAGAAAAATCCTAAACATAATTTCTTGGTCTGCGGCAAGCCCTGTATAGGCAGAGCGGGTAAGGTAATTTAAAATTTCACGCCATGCAACACCAAATTCGATGTCAAAATGCCCTCCTACCCGCTCTTGATTTAATGCGGCATTGACGGCGGCATTAAGGTCAAAAGGCGGCGGAAATTCACGTATGTCTGGGCGGGAAAGTGCTAAAAAGCTATTAAGATTGTGGCTTGACTCCAAATTGCGTGCCCGCAAGGTTATTGCAAGTGGCGGGTCAGTTTCGGTGGGCAGCTGTGCTTGTTGCGCCTGTATCAAAGTTGATGTTAAAAAGTAAATACTTTCAAACAAAAACGGTGAGCCGACAGTGCCGTGAATGTAATCCGCAACAAAACGAAGCGGGACACTAACGGTTATTGGACCGGGGGCTAAATTGACCCAGTCTGTTGTGTTTGGGGGGAAAACAAAACCAGCAGGGAAAGGAAACCCATCGGGGTTGGTAGCTGTACGGATATTGTAATTTATATCAGTAACAGCCCATTGCAAGCCACCGGGAATATCGGGGTTTCTGCGCACGGTTATGTCAGCCGTTGCAATGTGTATTGGCTCGCCGTCCGGGCTTGTCCTTGAATTAATTTCGTAGGTAAAGGTTACATGCTCTCTGCCTGCCATTTCGGGAAGGTCAAAATACGCAAGCATTGCCGCAAAATCGCTCATGCGCCAGCTTGCTGTAATGTCAAATTCTGCTAACCCGTCGGCATTTAGAATATAGCTTAACTCAGGAGTATTTGGATTAACGGTAAAATGAGTGGGTGCAGATAATACCATGCGGTCTGGGGTAAAGTAAATGCGCATCCACTGCGATTGTATGGTGCCAACCCCAGTGAGCAAGCCGCTTGGGGTGAAGAGGACGTTAAATGTCAAATATTCTATTGTACCACGGTTTAACGGAATGAAAATATCACGCCCGCTACCGTCGGAGTCCACAACAATTACCTCCGAGATGGGGTGTGGCGTGTCAAATTGCAGCCTATACGAACCTGCGGCATAAATACCCGCATATGGGCGTATACGTACGTAAAACTGACCGTCTATATATTCCACGCTATAGCCTAAAAATGTATGAAGCCCAGCAAGGCTCATGGAAGAGCGTACGGAATGAAGCCCCGGCGGGTTCGGGTTTTCGCCGGAAACCGCAAAGCTGAGTATGCTGTTGTGAAACATCCTAGAAGCTCCTAGGCTAAACGGCTGCGGACCGTCCACCAAAACAGTAACACGATTGCTTGTAGGGGTGGCAGGGCTTATGTGTACAACGCCCGTAGCTGTTGCAGGCGGTCCAAGACCTGTTATTTGCGGGTCATTAGAAAAAATTTGCTGTACATTAAATTGTATAGCCGCATCGGGGTCGTCGTCAGCTATATAAAAGTTAAATGTTGAGGTGTTAAACATGGCTTGCGCCGCCGCCAAAGTTTGCGGCACAAAGCCCGTTCCAATAAAAACATAAGGTATTTCTATAACAAATTCTAATAAATTATCCCTGCGGGCATCGGTGTTTGGCGCAACATAGGGCATATAGCCGCCGGGATACCAGTCGTTGCGGGTATCGCCCATGCTAAACATATGCAACAGCCAGTTTGCACGGTGGCGCAAACCAATGTCCCAATACGTCCAGCCCAAGGGGTATTGTATCCCCCTAAAATCAAATGGATTTCGGCTTAATAAAAATAGAGGGTCATCTGCATCCGTTGCCCACAATGCACCGGGAATGTAGTCTTCTCTTGCATACTCTCTATGACGTGCAACAGGGCGTGCGGCATAGTCAAAGCCTAAAAATACATTTTGCACAGCCTGCGGGTTGCCTGCCGCACCAACTACATGAAGCTCAAAATTATAAATATGCCCTTGTTGCTCCAAGCCACCAACGACAATATGAAAAACTCCATCAGCATCAAGCAAAAAGGACATTGCGTGCTGGGTATCCATATTGGCGGATGCGGCAGGAAAAACCCCGCTTGGGCGGAAAGAAAAGCCTTGCCCAAGCCCCACGCCAAAGCTGGGCTGGCTTGGAACATCGGTTGTATTAGCAAAAAAGGTTGCATCGCCGACTATTGGATAATACGTGTAAGCGGTTGTTCCAGCAGGCTGCGCAAAGGACGCGGGGTGCATTTCAACAAAATTAACACCAGCAGCACCTGGCGGCGTGCCAATATTTACAGCAAAATTCCCCGACAAAGAGTAATTGACCATTGCCGTGGTGGGGGATGTCATTGTAATTTCAAGCCACTGCAAACTAGCCCCCTCGTTGTTGCCCACGGGAAACTGCACACGGTATGTTGTAGGAGGGTTGGAAAAAGTAGGTACAAAAGACAAATGTATTTGCCCGCTGTTTTCAGAAATATCCCCGCCAAGGTTTGGCGATGGGTTTAAAATGTCTGTAGAGGGTATCAAATTTTGGTCAAAACCAGATGTAAAACCTAGCGTATTAGCAAAAAGTGTAAATTCAAAAAAAGTAAAATACCCCAAAGACATTGCCAGCACTAAAAACACAGCCGTGGCACGTTTTAAAAAAGTCCTTATACCTTTGTTTTTCATACAAAAACCTCCGTAATATGTTAAAATTAACTCGCAACGAAAAAGGGCAAACTCTGCCGTATATCTATTGTACCACAAAACCAACAAACTTTCCATTTCTTTTTAATTAAATTTTATTACATTTGCGTTACGTCCCAAAAATTAGGCAAACTCAGCGAGTACAACAGCTTAATTCCCCCTATTTTACTAGGTTTTGACCAAAAATTTCTTTTAAAAATTTTCAAAAAAGCCTTGATTTTTTTTCGGCTTTGTTGTAGTATAGTTTCTACGGAGAAAATTACATAGCTCCAAAAATATCAAGGAGGTGCCCTCCCATGGCATATTCTATCACTAATCTTTGTGTAAACTGCGGTACTTGCGAGCCAGAATG
>WRBU01000212.1 GCA_009784355.1 Defluviitaleaceae bacterium | reverse complement strand
TCTGGCGGGTTTTGTAAAAGTGGATATTCCCGAACATTGGGCAGATTTGCCAGATGACGAATATATTGTGCCGGAATTTGTTAAAAACAACAACAGAGTTGATTCGTCTTTCATTGATGAAATTGTTTTCCCTATGATAAGGGACAAGGGCGGAGATTTACCTGTTTCTACTTTCGTTGGGCGTGAAGACGGCACATTCCCCAATGGTATTTCTGCATACGAAAAGCGTGGAATTGCCTCGTCTGTGCCTGTTTGGAAGCCTGAAAATTGCATAGACTGCAATCTTTGCGCCTATGTTTGCCCACATGCGGTTGTTCGTCCGTTTTTACTAACCAATGATGAAAAGGCGAGGATGCCCGAAGGGTTTAAAACTAAAGCTCCAACAGGCAAAGGCATGGATGACTATCACGTATCTATCCAAATTTCCACATTGGACTGCACGGGATGCACGAGTTGTTCCAAGGTTTGCCCCGGACGAGGCGGCAATAAAGCTCTTGAAATGACCCCGATAGAGCATAAGCCCGAAGACATGGCGGATTGGTATGCTGCAATGACTCTTGAGCCAAAGCCAAATCCTATTGGCAACCATTCTGTAAAGGGGTGCCAATACAATACCCCGCTTTTGGAGTTTAGCGGTGCGTGTGCCGGTTGTGGCGAAACCCCTTACGCAAAGTTAGTAACGCAGCTTTTTGGCGACAGAATGTATATTGCAAATGCTACTGGTTGTTCCTCGATTTGGTCTGCATCTGCTCCAAGCACGCCTTATACTATTAACCATAAAGGTCAAGGGCCTGCATGGGCAAACTCGCTTTTTGAAGATGCCGCAGAATTCGGACTGGGAATGCGCCTTGCCGTAAGGCATCGCCGCGAAAAGTTAGCAGAAGTTTTGCGTGAAATTGCGGCTGAAAATTCGAGTGCAAGCCCACTTGCACGTGCTTGGCTTGACGCAAAGGACGACAATGTTGCAACCGTGGCGGCATCGGAGAAATTGCGTGATTTTATTGAAAGCTCTCCAGAAACCAATCAAAATCCGCTATTGCAGCATGTTAGAGATAACGCCGATATTTTAGTCAAAAAATCTAATTGGATTTTTGGCGGCGATGGCTGGGCATATGACATTGGATACGGCGGTCTTGACCACGTATTAGCAAGCGGTGAAAATATTAATGTGCTTGTTTTTGACACCGAAGTTTACTCCAATACAGGCGGACAGTCAAGCAAAGCAACCCCAATAGCTGCCATTGCAAAATTCCAAGCGGCGGGTAAGCGTATTCGCAAAAAAGACTTGGGGTTAAATGCAATGAATTATGGCTATGTTTATGTGGCGCAAGTGTCTATGGGAGCAAACTATAATCAGTTGTTAAAGGCAATAACAGAAGCGGAAGCCCATCCTGGACCTTCTCTTGTAATTTGCTACTCTCCGTGTATTGCCCAAGGTATAGACATGAGTAACACTATAAACCAAATGAAGCGTGCTGTTGATGCTGGCTACTGGCATTTATACCGCTATAACCCCGCATTGGCTAATGAAGGTAAAAATCCATTTATTTTGGACAGTCCAGAGCCAACTGCAGATTTTGTGGAGTATTTAAAAACCGAAGGTCGTTATAACTCACTAACCATTAGTTTTCCCGACTTTGCTGACTATTTGTTTGAGCAAGCTCGTATTGATGCCGAACGCCGCTATCAAATTTACAAAAACAAAGCAGAATTTGGCATGTAGTGCTTGACAAGCCCGTTCAAATGCTGTATACTTGACAAGGTTTTAATCAGGATTAGTATAAAAGATTGATTGGAGAGATTTTATGAACGATTTTACAGATTTTAATGCTGTGCCGTTGTTTGATGGGGGCGGAAGCAACCAGCAAGGGCAAGGCACCGGCACAACTCAGCCTGCAGGAGATGCTCAAACGGGCACAGAAGAGCAGCAAGGCGGCTTTTTCACTTGGACTACGATATTAATTTGGGGCTTGGTTATTGTGGCAATGTGGTTTATGCTTATACGCCCACAAAGAAAACGTGAAAAAGAAATGCGGGAAATGCAGCAAAGTTTAAAAGTTGGCGATAGCATTGTTACAACAAGTGGTTTTTACGGCAAAATTCTTGGTGTTGGAACAGACGCTTATCTAATCGAATTTGGAGAAAACCGCGGACTTAACGTATGGGTACGTAAAAGCGACATCGCTGGCATAAAGTCCCCAACAACCACAGCTCCGAAAAAAGAAGAAGCTCCTGCAACCACTGCAAAAGAAGAAAAAGATAAAAAGAAAGACAAATAATTTTAAGGGCGGCTGCCCTGCATTGCTTGCGTAATGCTCGTGGTCGCCCTTTTTCATGCGAGGATATATATGAAAAAAACAAAGAAGTCTGTGGGTCGTGTTTATACCCCGCCCCATGTCGTTGTAAATATTCTTAATTTGTGCGGTTATAACGGAACGAAAATTTTAGGCAAACATATCATCGATAATAGCTGTGGTGATGGTGCATTTTTGATACAAGTTGTAAAGCGGTACTGCGATGCCGCAAAATTGGACGGTCTTTCTTGTGACCAAATTTCTCGTGATTTAGAAAAATACATCCATGGTATTGATATTGACTTAAATGAAACTGAAAAATGCCGAAAAAATCTTGACATAGCGGCTGCACAATACGGCATTATTAATGTTAATTGGGATATTATTTGCGGCAATTCTCTTTCGATAAAGCATTTTGACGGCAAAATGGATTTTGTCGTAGGTAATCCGCCCTATGTTCGTGTTCATAACCTTGACGAAAATTACGCCGCTGTAAAGCAATATAATTTTGCGCAAGGAGGAATGACCGACCTTTATATCGTATTTTATGAAGTAGGACTTAAAATGCTTGCATTAAATGGCGTGCTTGGCTATATTTCACCTAGCTCGTGGTTTAATAGCTTGGCTGGCTCTATTATGCGAAAACATCTTTATACTCAAAAAAATATACATACCATTGTGGATTTAAAGCATTATCAGCCTTTTTCCGAAGCTACAACTTATACTGCTATTGCTATTTTAACCGCCTGCCAAAACAACCATGTGAAATATTACGAATATGGCGAGGAAAGCCTTACACCGCACTATATTACTGAACTTGAATATGAAGATATTGCTACGAAGAATTCCTTTGTTTTTGAGAAGCGTGAAGCGTTAGTAACCCTTAAAACC
>WRBU01000211.1 GCA_009784355.1 Defluviitaleaceae bacterium | reverse complement strand
GTCCAGTCTGCATCAAGCTCTGGCGGCCCAACGAAAAGGATATACATACGTAGGGCATCGCAACCATATCTAGCCAAAATTTCCTTGGGCGAAACGCCATTGCCTTTGGATTTTGACATTTTGTAGCCATCCTTGCAAATCATACCTTGGTTAAACAGCTGTTTAAAAGGCTCTTCAAAGTCCACCACGCCTATGTCGTAAAGAAATTTTGTGTAAAAGCGTGCATACAGCAAATGCAGCACGGCATGTTCCACACCGCCTACATAATAATCAACAGGCAGGTATTTTGCAGCTTTTTCTTTGCTAACAATTTCGTTTGCATTATCAACATCTATATAACGCAAGAAATACCAAGACGAGCCAGCCCATTGAGGCATGGTGTTGGTTTCACGCTTTGATGCCAGCTTACATTTTGGACAAGGCACATTAACCCAATCTTCAATTAATGCAAGGGGGGATTCCCCTGTTTCTGTGGGCTTATATGACTCCACATATGGCAGGGTTACAGGCAAGTCTTGTTCGGGAACAGCAACCACGCCGCATTTTTCGCAATGAATTAGCGGAATAGGCTCACCCCAATATCGCTGGCGGCTAAAAACCCAATCACGCAAACGGTAGTTTGTTGTGGCTTGACCCAATCCTTTTTCTGTAAGATATTTTGCCACTGTTTCTTTGCCTTCTGCACTGGAAAGTCCGTTGAACTCTCCCGAGTTTATCATTATTCCCTCTCCTGTATAAGCCTCTTGCGGGATGCCGAGGGCGGCATCTCCTACGGTTGGGTCAGCTATTACTTGTAAAATGGGAAGGTTAAATTTAGTGGCAAATTCAAAATCTCTTTCGTCGTGGGCGGGTACACACATTATTGCCCCTGTGCCGTAATCAGCCAAGACATAATCACTTATCCAAATTTGCATTTTTTCGCCGCTCATGGGGTTTATGGCATACGAGCCTGTAAAGACTCCTGTTTTTTCCTTGCTTGCCATGCGGTCTACATTTGATATTCCCGATGCATTTTTGATATATTGTTCCACGCTTGCAGAATTTTCCGGTACGGTAAGTTTTCCCACAAAAGGGTGTTCGGGTGCAAGCACCATAAATGTTGCACCAAACAGTGTGTCTGGGCGGGTAGTAAAGACCTTTATTTTCTCGTCATTGCCTTGAACGGCAAAGTCCACCATTGCGCCGTGGCTTTTCCCAATCCATTCTGCCTGCATACGCTTTACTTTTTCAGGCCATTTTAAGCCGTCAAGGTCATTGAGCAAGCGTTCGGCATAATCTGTTATACGCAGCATCCACTGGCGCAAATTCTTTTTGGTTGTAGCCCCGCCGCAACGCTCACATTCACCACCCGCCGCTTCTTCGTTGGCAAGCACTACTTTGCAGGCATCACACCAATTAAGCGGCATTTCTTTTTCATACGCCAAGCCCTTTTCAAACATTTTTACAAAAATCCATTGCGTCCATTTATAAAAATTCGGGTCGGTGGTGGATAGCTCCATATCCCAGTCATAAAGCGCGCCAATGTCTTTAAGTTCGGCTTTAAAGGCTTTTATGCTCTCTTTCACAGCGGCTTCGGGGTGAATGTTATTTTCTATTGCAAAATTTTCGGCAGGCAGTCCAAAAGCATCCCAGCCCATAGGGTGTATAACGTATTTGCCATCCAACACGCCACGCCGTGCCAAAACATCGCTTAACACGTACCCCCGCCAATGCCCAACATGTAGCCCTTCACCAGAGGGGTACGGAAACATATCAAGATAATACATTTTTTCTTTTCCAGCGTCATACGGATTTATGGGATTTTGCTCCCAAAACTTGCGCCATTTTGCCTCTGTTTGCAAAAAATTATATTTTGTGTCTTTCATAGCTCATCCTCCGTGTGCATTTTGAAAGATTATACCAAAAATTCTAGCGTTTGACAACGAAAACATTTTAGTGTACAATGAAATTTGGCAAAAATTTAACATTATGAGAGGATAGATTGCAATGGATTCTATAAAAATGATTGAGGAATTTGCAAATGCCTTTGGCGCACCTGGTTTTGAGGATGATGTCGTGGCAATAGGGCGAAAATACGCCCCAGCAGGTGCAAAACTGGTTGAAGACAATATGCGCAATCTTTATATTTGCCCAAAAAACGAGCGGGATGAAAACAAGCCTGTTGTGTTGATAGATGCCCACACAGACGAAGTTGGTGCAATGGTGCAAGCCATAAAATTAAATGGAACCCTTTCTTTCATAACCTTGGGAATGTGGTCGCCGGCTGTTATTATGGCTCAAAAAGTTGTGATTAAAAATAACCGTGGCGAATATATTGAGGGTGTTGTGTCGTCTACACCGCCCCATTTTGGCGGGGTAAAGCAAGATACTTTGACAGTAGAAAGCATGTCTATTGACATAGGTGCGACAAGCAAGCAAGAGGCAATAGAAATTTTTGGAATTGGCGTGGCTAACCCCATTGTTCCATATTCAAAATTTAAATACGATGCTGCAAGAGATATTATGATGAGCAAGGCTTTTGACTGCCGTTTGGGCTGCGCCGCCGTTATGGAGGTTATGAACCAAGCTGCCCAAATGAACCTTGACGTAAATGTTGTTGGTGTGTTGACAAGCCAAGAGGAAGTGAGCTACCGTGGTGCAAGGGTTGCTACAAATGTAGTCAAACCCGATATAGCCATTTGCTTTGAAGGTACTCCCGCAGATGATACTTTCCAGCACCCCGACTTAATACAAACCGCATTAAAAAAAGGGCCTATGCTGCGTCATATTGACGTGGGTATGATAACCCATCCACGTTTTATACGTTTCGCCCTTGATGTTGCACACAAAAACGGCATACCTGTTCAAGAAGCCGTGCGTACGGGCGGCGGCACAAATGGTGCGGCGTACCACACAAGCAACCAAGGTATTCCAACAATTATAATTGGGCATCCTTCACGCCACATCCACAGCCCAAATTCAATAGCATCTTTTGAGGATTATAAAAACGGTGTAAAATTGGCAGTAGAAGTTGTTAAGGCATTGAATAAGGAAATTATAGCAGGATTTTAGAGCCTGTTTAGTATCTTGCTTTCGATAGATTTTCGAGCGTTTTTTCGTCAGGGCGTTTTCATACTAATCCCATTTAAAATCATGGACTGCTCTCCTTCGCTATTCCCAAACGCCTTGCGTTTGGGGCTCAGTCGGCACTC
>WRBU01000210.1 GCA_009784355.1 Defluviitaleaceae bacterium | reverse complement strand
TTCCCCAGTTGACAAATGTGTATCCTTCTCTTGTGCCTGCTGCAAGTGTAATAATGTCGCCTGCTGTGAAGGTGTTGTTTGGGGTGGTGGGTGAGTGGTTTGTTCCGCCGTTTTGGATGGTTATCTCAAATGTTGGTATTGGCTCAAAGTTTACAAAAATGTCAAGAGTTACAACATAGTCAAAGGCATTAGGAAACATCGGAGCTGAAAGTGTCCAGTTAGCCAATGTTTCATTAATATGTTGTGTACTCATCACAACGCCCGACACATTCCAATCAATGTCAAGATAGTATGCAAGGTTTTCGCCATCACTTCTTTGCGCAAACGAACCAGCTAAATCAAGTGTGTGCCCCGCTAGGCTTCCCCTGTCAAAGAAGATGCCCTCAAAATTAGGACCGTTCGTCCCGATGTTATTTTGATGAAGAAGCCCTACAAGAGCGGAGTCAACTCTATGCGATATGGTTTGGTGCAGGGTTGCATTTGTGTAATCGCCGCCAATCATATGGCGAACATTTACCGTGAAGTATGGGTCTGTTGGTGGCTGCCACACTGGTTGCCATTGGGCATATACGTTGATGTTTGATGTTACAAGCGTAGACCAGCTAAAACTAAAGCCATTTCCATCCATTTGTGAATCCCAACTCGTGAAGGTGTAGCCAGCTCTTACCGGGTCGGTCAAAGGTGCTGGTACGGTCAACAAACTTGTACCCTCAGGGACTGTTTTTGTTTCATGGATTGCGCCTGTGCCGTCGTTTGTCATAAATGTTATTTCGTAATGCATTGTTCTTGGTTGCCACGCCCAAACGTCTGCCATTGTTGCTCCATTATATGTTTGCATAAGCTCTAATGCTGTAAGGGGTGTTGTTCCCAGCGGGTTGCTTGGTGTGCCTCCTGCTAGGTTTATCCAGTAACCTGTGTAGGTTGCGTTGTTGGGGGGATTGGGTAGGTTTGCATTTGGTAGGTTTGACGGCCCCCTTGTTGTGAAGACGAAGTTTTCGCCTAGGGTTATCTGTTTTAAGGAGGGCAGATTATTTAACATGCCGCCCATACCTGCTGCCGTTCCAGTTAGGACCACTCCCGTTGCATTACTCGTATCCCACCCTGACAAGTCTAGGGATGTTAGGCTATCCATACCCGAAAACGTCAGTTGTATACTTCCTGCAGTGCTTGTATCCCAGTTTGCTACATTTAGGGATTGCACGGAACGAGCATTCCGAAATAAGCCGCTCAATTCCCAAACATTGCTTACATCCCAGTTCGTTACGAAGTCTACGTTTTGCAAAGAATGCGTATCGTTAAACATGGCTCTTAAATTAGTTGTACTGCTTGCATTCCAACTCGAGGGAAAGTCTAGATGTTGAAGTGAGTGGGCACCATCGAACATATGCATTACTCCACCAACATTACTCATATTCCAGCTTGATAAGTCTAGGGATTGCAGGGAATGGGTATTCATAAACATCCGATTCATGCCCCATACATTCGTTGTATCAATCTTCTCCAAACCGATTATTTCTGTTAAATTGGTTAAACCATTAAACATGCTTGTCAAACTAGAATTGGTAAAACTTGGCGCACCGAACATAGTGCCGCCAATTATATCGTCTTCAATCTCTATTGTTAAGATTTGATAGCGAATATTGTGAAAAGGAGAAACATCCATCTGCCAAGGCCAACCGGGAAGCACCAAATTCAAATTTCCGCCTGCACCGCGTATGGCAAGATGTCCGTTATTGTATAATGTCCAAGAAACACCGCCGCCCAAATCTCCCGTATCAATAGGCAAAGCTAACGCAGTGATGCCGTTGTCATTAAGGGCAACATTAGGTGTTGCTTGCGCTTTCGTTTCGTCTTCATATGTTCCTTTGTCATATGCTTCTTTATTTTCATATACATCACCTGCATATGCTTCATCTGCATAAACAGCAAGTCCAGCATGTACAAATGTTGAAAACACCATGATGAACATTACGACTATTGCCGTTAGTCGTTTTAAAATGCTTTTGTTTGACTTCATTTTTAAATCCTCCATTAAATACGTTCTTTAAAATATTCTACCGCAAAATCCCCCAAAATACAAGTACAAAAAGGTTAAGTTTCAGAAACAATGCAGGGTTTAATTTTTAAAAAATGCTTGACAAATGTTTTTTTGTGTGATAAAGTGGTTTGAGTGCCATAGACAGCGAGTTTGCGGGAGCATCTCCCAAAAGTAAATCTCGCCGAGGTGTAAATGGAATTGATATGACTACTTTCTTTCCTTTTGCGTCTATTGTGCTAGATGGCAGAAGGTTTTTTATATTTTGCCACACCAAAAAACAAAGCGAGGTGAAACAATGCCAAAAACAGACAAAAAAGTTCAAGTTGTTCAAGAAATTAAAGAAAAATTGGACAAGGCGAGTTCTATTGTATTGGTAAATGCCCGTGGTCTTACTGTTGAACAAGACACCATTTTGCGCCGCAAATTGCGTGAAGAAAACATTGACTACAAAGTTTACAAAAACACAATGATACGCTTTGCAGTAGAAGGCACAGATTTTGCGGAAATAGTCCCGCATTTGGAAGGTCCAACAACTCTTGCAATTTCTTACGACGACGCTACGGCTGCTGCCCGTGTTATTTCCGGTCAGCTTAAAGCCATGCCTGTACTTGAATTTAAAGCTGGTATCATCGAAAATACGTTGTATGATGCAAAAGGTGTTGCTGCTATTGCTAACATCCCAAGCCGTGAAGAGCTCTTGGGCAGGTTGCTAGGTAGCTTTAAATCCCCGATTGCCAGTTTTGCACGTGTTATCAATGCTATTGCAGAAAAAGACCCGAACGAAGCTGCTGCACCTGTTGCAGAAGCCCCTGCCGAAGTTGCAGAGGAGGTCGCTGTTGTAGAAGCAGTTGCAGAAGAAGCTGCACCAGAAAATAATGAAACCGAAACAGAAAACAAGGAGGAAGAATAAAAATGGCGAAATTATCCATAGAGCAAATTATTGAAGCTGTTGAACAGCTTTCTGTATTAGAATTAAACGAGCTTGTAAAAGCGTGTGAAGAGAAGTTTGGCGTGTCTGCAGCTGCTGGCGTTATGATGGCAGCAGGCCCAGCAGGCGGCGGCGAAGCTGCAGAGGAAAAAACAGAGTTTGACGTAGAGCTTACTTCTGCTGGCTCTGAAAAAATCAAAGTTATTAAAGTAGTGCGCGAGCTTAC
>WRBU01000209.1 GCA_009784355.1 Defluviitaleaceae bacterium | reverse complement strand
AGGCATTGCAGAAGCCAACATGGCAGGTATTGCGGCAGGACTGTCTGCCGCCGGCAAAAAGCCTTATTTGCACACATTTGGACCTTTTGCATCCCGCAGGATGTACGACCAAGTTTTTTTGTCGGTAGCTTATGCGGGAAATTGCGCACGTGTTTTTGGAAGCGACCCTGGCGTTTGTGCGGCGTTTAACGGCGGTACGCATATGCCTTTTGAAGACATCGCCCTTTACCGTGCAGTCCCTAATGCTACGGTTATGGAAATTTCTGACGGGACAATGCTCGAGGCTCTAATGTGGCAGCTTAAAGACCGCCATGGCTTGGCATATACCCGCCTTTCACGCAAGACTTACCCCTCAATCTACAGCAAAGACCATAAATTTACCATAGGAAAAGGCGAAGTGTTGCGTAAAGGGAGCGATGCTGCAATTATAGCTTGCGGGCTTATGGTTGGTGAAGCTATGATGGCTGCGGAAAGCCTAGCAAAAGACGGAATCAATGTCCAAGTTATTGACATGTTCACAATAAAGCCGCTGGACATTGAGCTTGTGCTTGAAGCCGCTAAAACGGGCATTGTTATCACTGCAGAAAATCACAATATTATCGGCGGGCTTGGAGAAGCCGTTGCAAGCGCATTGCTAGAAGCAGGGGTTGCTACAAAATTCAAGCGAATAGGTGTTAACGACAGCTTTGGACAAGTTGGTCCACAAGACTTTTTGCAAAAGCAATACGGTTTGACTGCTGAAAATATTGAAAAAAATCTACGAAATATGTTGTAAATATATGCATTTTGATGGTTTTGAAATAGTATTTAATGAAATTTATAGCCCCCCGAACATCAACATCGAAAGCCCTTCATTATCTACAAGCTATCTTTTAAAGATAGCTTGTTCTAATTTAATCCCAAAACCCATGCTGACAGAGCCGATGCTTCGTTCGGAAATTCAAATGAAAGAAATCTCGTAAGTAGAACTACCCCAATCAACACATTCGAAAAATACATATCCCTGCCTCTAGCCCTGATAATTCACATTGGCATCTACTGGATGGAGCAATGCAGGCAACATATATATATATATATATATATATATATATATTCTTTTCCTATAAAAATAGCACCAATAAACTTGTCTTTTTATCAAAATGAACTGCGTCGCAACCTCCTAACGCACCTATGGGTGCGCTTCGTCGGTCGCTCCTTGCATTTTGATAAAAATCCTGCGTTTCTTGATACTATTTTTATAGGAAAAGAGTATACAATATACCTCTATAATGAATGACACGAATAAGCCCTAGGAAAAAATCCTAGGGCTGTAATTATTCTAAATATTGATTTATAGTCTATGAACTAATTTTTGCAGGGTTGATTTTTACGCCGGGTCCCATTGTGCTTGCGACGGTGATACTGCGCAAGTATTGACCTTTTGCACCAGACGGCTTTGCTTTTACGATTGCACCAAGCAAAGCGTTGAAGTTTTCTTCCAGCTTTTCCACGCCGAAAGAAACTTTGCCCATTGGCACGTGAATGATGTTGTCCCTATCCAAGCGGAATTCAACCTTACCCGCTTTGATGTCGGCAACTGCTTTTGTGATGTCGGCTGTAACCGTTCCTGCTTTTGGGTTTGGCATGAGCCCTTTTGGACCAAGCACTTTACCCAAACGCCCAACAACGCCCATCATATCAGGGGTTGCAACAACTATATCGTAGTCAAACCAGTTGTCATTTTGGATGCGCGGGATAAGCTCTTCTGCGCCAACAAAGTCAGCACCAGCTTCCTCTGCTTCTTTTGCTTTGTCGCCTTTTGCAAAAACCAAGATGCGTTGCTTTTTGCCTGTGCCATTTGGCAAAACGATGGTGCTACGAACCTGCTGGTCGGCATGTCTGCTGTCAACACCCAGTTTTACGTGGGCTTCTACTGTTTCGTCAAATTTTGCAAAACTTGTTTTAACAACAAGCTCCATTGCTTCATGAATATCGTGCAAATTGTCTTTTTTTAGTAAAGCCGCAGCATTACGGTATTTTTTACCCTTTTTAGGCATATTTATAATCCTCCTTGTGGTAATAGCAGATGCAAAGCATCCTCCCACGAAATTTATTCTACATTAAATTTTAATATCCGTCATACCCGTGAGAACCCCAAGCAACACTTGTGCTGGAATTTTCAACTGCTTCAAAGCTAAATGCAAATCTAATGCGTCCAGCTTCAAAACTACTGGCATCAATGTTTACAATATGTGGTAACTCGTGTAGACTTAAAATAATTTCTGTTCCATCTAAATTGCCATTTTGTGAAATTGTCAAAACAACTTCGCCTTCGGAGCTGTGATGATGAATGTGGATATTGGCAAGCTCTTCTTCGTTTAGTGTGAAGGTTCTATTGCGGGTTCCCCTTGAAGCGGAATTTAAAGCAATACTAAAACCATCATCAAAAGTACGCTCGCTTAATCCGCTAACGCTGCGCCATGACGAACCATTGGGTGTATCACAAGCAACTAAAACTAAAAGACCAGCTATTAGCACCAAAACCAAAAGTAGAAAATGTACGATTTTTTTCATATTCATACCTCCTCGACTTACACAAACTTAACCGCTGTGCCAAAAGCCATTACTTCGGATGCGCCGCCCATAACAGAGCAAGTGCTGTAACGCACGCAAATTATGGCATCTGCACCATATTGCTGGGCATGTTCAAGCATTCTTTGAGTAGCCACACCGCGAGCCTCATTCATAAGCTCGGTATAGCCTTTAATCTCGCCGCCTACAAGACTTTTGAAGCTGGCAGCAATATCTCTGCCGATGTGCTTTGTGCGAACAACGCTGCCTAACACAAGTCCAAGATGCTGTAAATTTTTTCCTGCAATGTTTTCGGTAGTAGTTAAAATCATAAACATCACTCCTTTAAACAACTAACCTTCCACAACAAGACCCATAGAACGTGCAGTGCCCGATATAACAGACATAGCTGCTTCTATGCTTGCGGCGTTAAGGTCGGGCATTTTTAACTCTGCAATTTCTCTTACTTGAGCAGATGTAACTGTACCAACCTTTGTTTTGTGCGGTTCGCCGCTTGCTGTTTCAATGCCAGCCGCTTTTTTTAATAAAATTGCAGCCGGTGGTGTTTTTGTGATAAAAGTAAAGCTCTTATCAGCGTAAACGGTGATAACTACGGGTATAATAAGCCCCACTTGTTTTGCGGTTCTGTCGTTAAATTCTTT
>WRBU01000208.1 GCA_009784355.1 Defluviitaleaceae bacterium | reverse complement strand
TGGGAACAAAGCCGCAATTTGCATACATAGGTTTTTGCCCATTTCGGTCAAGGCAGCCGCATTGTTGCTTGCGCTGTGTACTTCTAAAAGCACACCGATTTTACCGCCGCCATGGATGTAGTTCGCAATAACACCCTGTGCGTCTTTTTTGACACGAGCAATACGGCGGATGTTAAGGTTTTCACCAATAGTAGCAATTTTGCCTTTGAGTACATCTTGCACAGTGCCGCCGCCTTTTGTCCAGCTTTCAGCCATGAAAGCGTCAAGGTCGGTTGCGTTTGAAGCAAAAAGCTGGTCTGCCACTTCGTCAACATATTCTGTAAAAGCTGGACTTTTTGCCGCAAAGTCTGTTTCGCAGTTAAGCTCCACAATCACAGCCTGAGCAAAATCAGGGGCAACACGCACTGCAACCAAGCCTTCTGCAGCAATTCTGCCTGCTTTTTTCTCAGCAGCAGCCAAGCCTTTTTCACGCAAAAACTCTACTGCTTTTTTCATATCGCCGCCGACTTCTTCCAATGCCTTTTTACAGTCAGACATACCAGAGCCGGTCATTTCACGTAACTCTTTTATCATTGCTGGGGTTACAGCCATTTATATCAATCCTTTCGTTATCGTCGTATAAACGGGACGCCGAAGGCGGCGTCCCCTACTTATCTATTGGTTTAAAATTTCCTCATCGCCTATTACTTCATCTTCATAATATTCAACTGCTTCGCTGTGCTCTTCTTCATTCACTTCGCCTTGACGGGTGGTGATGATGGCATCAGCAAGCACGCCTGCAATTAGCTTTACAGCACGTATCGCGTCATCGTTACCTGGGATTACGTGGTCTACTTCATCAGGGTCGCAATTTGTGTCAACAATCGCCACGACAGGAATACCAAGGGTTTTGGCTTCTTTAATTGCAAGATGCTCTTTGCGGGTGTCTACGATAAAGATAACATCAGGAATTTGCTTCATTTCCTTGATGCCGCCTAGGTTTTTGTCTAACTTGGCTTTTTCGTGCAAAAGTTTTGCAACTTCTTTTTTTGGAAGAGCATCAAATGTGCCGTCTTCCTCCATTTTTTCCAATTCCTTCAAACGCTTAATGCGGCTTTGGATGGTTTTAAAGTTTGTAAGCATACCACCAAGCCAACGCTCGTTGATGTAGTACATGCCGCAACGCACGGCTTCTTCACGAATACTGTCTTGAGCTTGTTTTTTTGTGCCTACAAAAAGCATTGTGCCGCCGTCTTTTAACAGCTCGTACACAGCCTTGTAAGCCTCGTCCACTTTTTTCACTGTCTTTTGCAAGTCAATGATGTAAATTCCATTTCTTTCGGCAAAAATGTATTCTGCCATTTTTGGGTTCCAGCGGCGGGTTTGATGCCCAAAATGCACACCCGCTTCTAAAAGCTGTTTCATTGATACTACGCCCATAGCGCACCTCCAGATTTTTTCGTCCACGGCTCAGTTGCAATACTTCCCATCTGGGTCTTGCCGCCGTGTGAGATTTTTGTTACAACCCAAGCATTATATCACATCAAGTCGAGGTTTGCAAGCATTTTTTTGTCTTTTAACCATAAATTTCAAAGTCATACTAATTCCAATTTAATACATGGAGTGCCGACTGAGCCCCAAACGCAAGGCGTTTGGGAATAGCGAAGGAGAGCAGTCCATGATTTTAAATGGAATTAGTATCAACCATTTTGTGATTGCTTGGACTTGGGCACTCCCAAACGTTTTATTGCTCGTCAAGGCGAATAATTTTGTCAAAAAGGGATTGGAAACGCTCGTCGTTTTCGTGAGATATTGCTATTACGGTTAGCTCTTTATCCTCAAAAATGTCTTGCAAAATAGCACAAGCCGTTTCTAGGTCTACGCCCGAGGTTATTTCGTCAAGCACAAGTACTTTTGGTTTGTGTAATAAAGCTCTTGCAAGCACAATACGTTGCTTTTGTCCGCCCGAAAGCCCCGATGAATTTGAAATAGGGCGGTTTAGCTCCTCTTCGCAAGTCAAAAAGTCGCTCACTCTTGTTATTGCCAGCGCACGGTCAAGGTCTTTTTGCGGCGGGCGTTCGCCAAAGAAGGTGATATTGTTGATGGCTGTGTCGCTGAAAAGATAGGGGTCTTGACGCACGTAGCGCACAATTTTTGAGTAGTCGTTAAGGTCAATATCCCGCAGTTCTTTGCCGTCAATATGTATTGTGCCGTCGTATTCTAAAAACTCCATTGCCAAAGCTCTTGCAACCGACGTTTTGCCGTAGCCTGACGGGGCATAAACGGCGTATTTGCCTCCCTTTGTAAAGGATAGGCTTAAGTCTTTTACAACATAAGTGTCTTCGTCGTATTTTAGCCCAAGATTTTTGATTTCTATAATGTTTTTAAACGCAGGCAAGTCTTTTTTCGGCGGCTCTTGCTCGGCTTTTTCTTTTGCTTTTTCGTAAAGCCCTTTTGCAGCACGCATTCCGTTTAAACCTTCAACAAACTGTATTGTAGGCCAGCCCACATTTTGCACCAAAACAAAAATTGCCATCATATCACCAAAGCCAAAGTCGGGGCGCATTACTATTAGGTAGGACCCAAAGCCAAGTGTGGCAAAGGTTACAAAAAAATTGGAGTAACCCGTTACAAAATTCGCAAGCACTTCATAAAATTCTGACTTCATGCGAGCTTTTTCCGTCTTACGGTTGCTTTGTTCGTGCCTTTCCATAAAAATTTCTTGCTTGTCGTAGGCTATTATTTCACGCTGACCTTGCAGGCACTCACGGGCAACTTCAACGTATTCAGCAGAAACCTCTGAATACGCTTTTGTGCGGGCGTTTAACCCTTTGCCAAAAGGTGCAGAAGTAAGGGTTAAAATTGCCATTACCCCCAAAACAGCCAATGCCAAAAGAGGGTTTATCCACACCATTGCACCCAGCGAAAAAAAGATATTCGCAAGCCGCAGGGCAATAAGTGCTTTGTGGCGGAAATATTTGTCCCGTAGCACATCAATATCTACTGTGAAAAACGAAAGGTCTTTGTTGTTGTCCTCTGCCGGAGTTTTTAGGCGGCGGCCAAATAAAAAATTCATGCGCTCACGCCTTGCCAAAAACAGCATTTCAAAGGTATAAGCAAGCCTAAACCGCACCGCTATTAACCCAAGCACAAAGTCAAAAGGAAAAATTGATGCCTGAATTGCAACTGACCAAAACAGGGTGTGCAAATCTCCACGCTCTGCCGCATTTCCCATCTCTCTAAACAAAAAAGCTACCAACACGGAT